>JBGSJU010000596.1:0-20409 GCA_041741655.1 Rhodobacterales bacterium | reverse complement strand
CCATGGCGGCGCGACGTGACCTGCCCGATGCGGCCGGGTTCCGCAGGGCGCTGGCCACCGGTATTGCCGCCCGCCCGCGCGGCGACCGCGAGGTGGTGTTGTATGTGCATGGCTACAACAATTCGTTCCTCGATGGCGTCTATCGGTCGGCGCAGATGATGCATGATTTCGCCCTGCCCGGCACGGCGGCGCATTTCGCCTGGGCCTCTGCGGCGCAGCCGCTGGGCTATACCTATGACCGCGATTCGCTGTTGATTGCGCGTGATGGGCTGGAACAGACCCTGCGCGACATTCGCGCCGCCGGGGCCACCCGGATCATCATCGTGGCGCATTCGCTGGGCACCATGTTGACGATGGAAACCCTGCGCCAGATCGAGATTGCCGATCCCGGCTGGTCGAAACGCAACATCGGCGGGGTGGTGCTGATCTCGCCCGATCTGGATGTGGAACTGTTCCGCACCCAGATGGCCCGCCTGCGCGAGGTTCCACAGCCCTTCGCGATCTTTGTGTCGCAAAAGGACCGCATCCTTGCCTTGTCATCGCTGATCAACGGGGTGGGCAACCGGCTGGGCAATCTGAACGATCCTGCGCAGGTGGCGGATTACCCGGTGACATTGATCGACGTGACCGAGTTTTCCCGCACCTTCGACGGGCATTTCACGCCCGGCACCTCGCCTCTGCTGATCGGCATCCTCAGCCAGTCGGCCGAGGTCGACGCGGCGTTCCAGCTTGATCGCGCGGGTCAGACGGGCCTGCTGTCGGGGACGATTCTGACGGTGCGGCAGGCGACGACCCTGATCCTGTCGCCCGACTTGCTGATCGGCCGGCCCTAGCGCCGCTTGCGCAGCCAGACGTAATAGGCGCCGCCGCCGCCATGGCCGACATGCGCCTGCACCACCTGCAACACCGCTTGCCCGCAGGGTGGCAGCGCCAGCCATTGCGGCACCTGATGGCGCAATACGCCGCGCCGCACCGGGATCGGCCCGCCTTCGTCACGGTCCTTGCCCTTGCCGGTGATGACCAGAACCAGACGCAGCCCCTGCGCCTGCGATGAAAGGATAAACGACACCAGCACCGGATGCGCGCGGTCCAGCGTCATGCCATGCAGGTCGATCCGCGCCTCCGGGTCCAGCTTGCCGCGCTTCAGGCGGCGAAACGCCTTGGCATCCATCCGAAGGGGCGCACCGGCAACGCGATCCTCGACCGGGGGCAACAGATCATGCGGGATGACCGGGTTGGCGCGGGTGCCGATTTCGAAATCGGGCAGAAAATTGGGCAGGCGGGGCAATGGCGTCTTGACCGGTTTCGGCTTCGGTCTGGGATCGTCGGGTTGCAAAAGGTCCGTCGGTGGCCGTTCCGGGTGCATCCGATGCACATTTTCGGTCACCCGCCGCCAAAGTTCGATTTCTTCGCCGTTCAGGCGGCGGCGGGTCACTCGCCCGCCTCCGCCAGCAGGGTATGGGCGTGCTGAATCGGCATCAGCACCACCATGCGGCCGGGATCCTTCAGCGTGCCGGCCTGTCGTCCGGCGGCGTCGCCTGTGCCAAAGTAGATATCGGCGCGTTGCGCCCCCTTGATGGCGCTGCCGGTGTCTTGCGCGATCATCAGCCGGCGCAAGGGGTCGGCGCCCGCCTTTTCGATCCAGACCGGCGCGCCCAGCGGCACATAGGCCGGATCGACCGCGATCGACCGCAATGGCGTGATCGACCGGTTCATCGCGCCCAGCGGGCCCTTTTCGGCGGGCACATGGCTGACCTCGCGGAAAAACACATAGCTGTCATTGTGCCGCAACAGGTTCAATCCGTCCTCGCCGTTGCGGCGCACCCAATTCTTGATGACGTCGGCGCTAACCTGATGCGGATCGTAGATGCCGCGCCGCACCAGTTCCATCCCGACCGACCGGTATTCATGCCCGTTCTTGCCGGCATAGCCGACGCGGACGGTCTGGCCATCGGTCAAGCGAATGCGGCCCGATCCCTGCACCTGCAGGAAAAACAATTCGACCGGATCATCGACCCAGGCAATTTCCAGCCCCCGTCCCTGCATCACGCCAGACATTTCGATGTCGCGGCGCGGCAGCCACAAATCGGTCTGACGCGCCTCTGGCGGCATGCGATACACGGGGAAACGAAATCGCGGGGTCGGCTGACGCGATCCGTCCAGTTCCGGTTCGAAATAGCCGGTGAACAAGCCGGGCTTGCCGTCCTCGATCATCACGGGGCGAAAGAACAATTCAAAGAAGGCCCGCCCCGATGTCTGGTCCCGCGCCACGGCGCACAACACCTGCCAGTCGGGGTCGCGCATGTCGGCGCAGGTTTCGGCAAACACGCGCAAGGCCGCATCGTGATCGTCGTCGGCCCAACCGGTCAGGTCAGCGAACGCCAGAACCCTGTGCACCGCGTCCTGGGCTGCGGCCGGCCCGATCATGACCAACCCCGCCAGAACCAGAGCACGGGCCAGCCCCGTCATTCGCCCGTGGCGACCAGTTCCCAGTTGGGGTCATCTGCCCCCATCGTCCGGGCAAAGGTCCACACATCCTTGATGCGCTTGGGCTTTCCGGCCTCGCCTTCGACGATGTCGCCGCCGGCGTCCCGCACCAGCGATGTCACCTCGGCAGCAAACCGCAGGGTGATTTCGCCGATGCGGGTCGTTTCGTCAAAGCTGGCATCGCTGATCGACATTTCGCGGAGGCCGGCGAAATCCGCCTCGACCGTCAGGCCCTTGGCCTTGCGCGCCTCGACGACTTCGGCAAAGGCTTCGTAAACTTCGGGGGCCATGAACCCCTTCACCGGCGCCAGATCGCCACGTTCAAATCCCATCAGGATCATTTCATAGGCCCCGCGCGCGCCTTGCAGAAAATCGGCCACGCCGAAACTGGGTTCGGCACGTTTCATCGCTGCCAGCGCCTTGGCGGCGCGGCTGCCATCCTCGACATGGTCGGAAATGTCGTGATCGGGTCCACCATCGATGACCTCGAAGGTGCGGCGCGGTTTGGCCGTTGGCAACGGCTGCGCCACCGGCTTTTCGAATCCTTCCCGGGTGCCCAAGACGCTTTTCAGGCGCAGGATCAGGAAGACCGCGATGGCGGCCAGGACAAGAAGCTGCAACAGGGGCGCGTTCATGCGGGTCCTTTCTGGTGAGGAAGGCATTCCTTCCGGGTCGTTGCGCACTTATGTAGGTCACAGCCGCAATCAAGTCCATTGCGGGAAAGGAGCTTTGCATGGCGTTGTTTCTGGCTTTTCTGCTGGTCCCGCTGATCGAGATCGGTCTTTTCATCCAGGTCGGTGGCTGGATCGGGCTTTGGCCGACGCTGGCAATCGTCATGGGTACCGCCATTTTGGGCACGTGGCTGGTGCGGCGCGAAGGTTTGCTGGCGCTGGCGCAGGTGCAGGACAGGATGCGCAGCCTGCGCGATCCGACAGAACCTTTGGCCCATGGCGCGCTGATCATCTTTGCCGGCGCGTTGCTGCTGACGCCCGGTTTCTTTACCGATACCTGCGGTTTGTTGTTGCTGATTCCCGCCGTGCGGGCAGGGCTGATGCGGATGGTGCGCGCCCGCATGCGGGTTCGGGCGGGGCTATATGACAGCTTCGTGCCCCCGGACGGCATGTATCCCGATGGTATGCATACCGAGGCTGGTTATCCGACCCGGTCAGACCCGCAGGTGTTGGACGGCGAGTACTTCGAGGTGGACCCCGGTTCGTCCGGGTCGCGCCCGCCCTCTGGCTGGACCCGGCGCTGAAGCCCTGCTAAGGCCTGCGCAAAGCCAAAACGGAGCATCCCCATGACCGATACCGCCACGCCCGAGGCCACCGTTCCGCAAGTGCGGATGAACGTGCTGACCCAATACATCCGCGACCTGTCGTTTGAAAACATTCTGGCGCAAAAGGGCACCTCGGGCGAGGTGGTGCCGGACGTGCAGGTGCAGGTCAGTCTGGATGCCCGCAAGCGTGCCGCCGACCATCAGTTCGAGGTTGCCACAAAGCTGAACGTCGTGTCGTCAGCCAAGGGCGGGACGGACAAGTTGTTCTTGCTGGAACTGGAGTACGTCGGCGTGTTCCACATCGAAGGCGTGCCAGACGACCAGATGCATCCGTTCCTGTTGATCGAATGTCCGCGCATGCTGTTCCCGTTCGTGCGGCGCATCGTGTCGGACGTGACCCGCGATGGCGGCTTCCCGCCATTGAATTTGGATACGATCGATTTCATCGCGCTGTATCGCAACGAACTGTTGCGCCGCCAGCAGACCGTCGGTCAGGCCTGAACGGCACGCGACAGCGTCACGCCGAGTATTTGTGCCACAGCGCGGCCTCGCCCATCTGCGCCACAAAAGCCTGATGCGCGGCGCGCTCTGCGTCGGTCAACCGCTGGGTTAGGGGTGTCGACCGCAATCCGGGTCGCCATGCGCCGCCTTGCGATTTGACGGCTGCGGGCGTTGCGGTCGACAGGCCAAAATCCGGCTGACGCCCGCCGATCAGTTCCAGATACACCTCGGCGAGGATTTCCGAGTCCAACAGCGCGCTGTGCAGCGTGCGCTGGGAATTGTCGATGCCGAACCGCCGGCACAGCGCATCCAGCGATGCGGGCGACCCGGGATATTTCTGTTTGGCGATGTCCAGCGTATCCACCGCGCGCGCCCATTCCAGCAGCGGCTGACCCAGACGACGCAACTCCGCATTCAGGAATTTCATGTCAAAGGCGGCGTTGTGAATGACCAGCCTTGATCCTTCGACAAATTCCAGAAACTTGTGCGCGACATCACGAAATAGCGGCTTGTCACGCAGGGTGATCTCGCCCGGCTTTGGCGCGCGCGGCGGGACCAACAGGTCGCAGCCGATGCCATGCACACCAAAGGCGGCTTCCGGCATCGCGCGTTCCGGGTTCAGATAGACATGAAACGTCCGCCCCGTTGGCATATGGTTCAGCAGTTCCAGCGCGCCGATTTCCACGATGCGGTCACCGGTTTCAGGATCGAAGCCGGTGGTTTCGGTATCAAGAACGATTTCACGCATGTGTCCGCCCCCTCAAGTCCGCGACGATGGCTTGCACCTGTGCGCGGGCATGGTCCAGCGTATCGGTGATCACCACGAAATCCGCGCGCGCGCGTTTTTCCGCATCCGGCATCTGTTTGGCCAGAATAGTGTCGAATTGTGCAGGCGTCATTGTGCCGCGCGCCAGAACCCGTTCGCGTTGGGTTGCGGCATCCACGCTGGCGACCACGGTATGATCCACCCGCGCATCGCCACCGGTTTCAAACAGCAGCGGCACGTCCAGCACGACAATGTCCGCATCGCTGGCGGCAATGAAGGCTGCGCGATCTTCGGCCACCAAGGGATGCACGATGGCCTCGATCCGCTGCAACGCATCCGGGTCTGCCGCGATGATCGATTTCAACTGTCCGCGATCGATGGCGCCGTCCCGATGCGCGTCGGGCCAGATCGCAGTAAGTGGCGCCACTGCGGCACCGCCAGGGCGATAAAGGCGGTGCACGGCGGCATCGGCATCCCACACCGCACAGCCCTCGTCGCGAAACATCTGCGCCGTGGTGGATTTGCCCATGCCGATGGACCCGGTCAGCCCGACCACGATCATCGCAGCACCGCCGCACGCGTGGCGGCGTCCACCTCGGGCCGGACGCCAAACCATCGCTCGAACCCGGGAACAGCCTGATGCAACAGCATGCCCAGACCATCCACCACGGTGCAGCCCGCGTCAGTGGCCTCGCGCAACAATCGGGTCTGCAACGGCGCATATACCAGATCCGTCACCACCTGCCCCCGATGCAACCCATCCAAGGGCACACGCAATTCCGGCTGCCCGATCATGCCCAGCGTTGTGGTGTTCACCACGGTCAGGGCATCTTCCATGATGTTGCCGGCCTGCACCCATTCCACCGGAAACACGCGCTTGCCGAATTCCTGCGCCAGCGCATCGGCCCGGACACGGGTGCGGTTGGCCAACAGAATCTCGGGCACGCCGACTTCCAGTAGCGACGCGATGACGGCGCGCGCGGCACCACCGGCCCCCAAAACCGCGGCAGGGCCGGCCTTTGGGTGCCAGTCCGGTGCATTTTGGCGCAGGTTTTCGACAAACCCGTAGCCATCGGTGTTGTCGGCATGGATCTTGCCGTCCTTGCGAAAGATCAGCGTGTTGGCCGCCCCGATCAACGCCGCACGGTCGGTTACCAGATCGGCGATCTTCAATGCCGCTTCCTTGTGCGGCACGGTGATGTTGCAACCGACAAAGCCCATGCGCGGCAGCATGCGCAACACTTGGGGCAGGTCCTCGCTGGATACATCCATCGGGATGTAGTGCCCGGGCAGCCCGTGCTGACGCAGCCAATGGGCGTGCAATTTCGGTGACCGGGAATGCGCCACCGGTGATCCGATCACCCCGGCAAGCGGGATTTTCGTATGGGTCATGTCTCCAGATCCCCTCTTAACGTCAGGTAGGCCAGCAGTTCCAGCAGTGGCAAACCCAACACGGTGAAATAATCACCTTCGACGCGGGAAAACAATCGCACGCCCTCTTCTTCAAGCTTGTAGCCGCCGACGCTATCGGCAATTCCGGGCCAGTTTCGGTCCAGATAGCCGGTCAGGTAGGCATCGGAAAACGGTCGCATCGTCAGGCGCACCACACCGACGTGACGCCAGACCGGGCGACCATCCTCACAGATCACCACAGCCGACAACAGTTGATGCCGTTTGCCGCGCAGGCCTTGCAGTTGTTCGGCGGCCGCATCCCGCGATGCGGGCTTTGACAGCAGGCGTCCATCATGGTCCAGCACCTGATCACAGCCCAGAACCACCGCTCCTTGGTTTTTCTCGCTGATTTTGCGGGCCTTAATTTCCGCCAGGGTATCGGCGACGTCGCGTGGCGTCGCCGCCTCGGCCAGCAGGGCGGATTTGACCGAATCTTCATCGATCCGTGGTGCAACCACATCGCAGGGTACCGCCGCATTGCGCAGCAACATCGCGCGGGTGACAGACCCAGAGGCCAGGATCAGCTTCTTTTTCATGTGGGTAACTCGCGGAAAAAGGCAGGTATTTTCTGCAGGACATGTTTGCGGGCAACCCCGCATTCGGGCAAGGCCGGGGATAACGCCAGCGGCCCGACTTTGTCCAAGCCAATCATGCGGTTGTGGACGTGGATAAACCCGAAGCGTAGGATAAATTGGTTATCACCGTTTTGTCCACAGAGTCCGGTGGGAATAACTTTTCCATAAACCATTGGAACCATATAGCTTTTGTGACAGTTGAACAGGTTTTCACAGCTGATCCGCGAGGGTTGTCCCGCTGGGCACAACACTCCCTGATGCGGATGATCCTCAGATCCTTGTTCCCCTTACTTCATCATCATCCTTTTTCAATCTTTCTTATTATTTGGACTCTGTCCGGTTCTGTGCCCCATGATTGACAGGGCCAGCGTCTGCGCCTATCGCATCATCAGGACCCCGTCCGGGGACACCGCCCAGCAACATGATGAACCGATGGCCCAAGCTTGGCCATGCGAGGTATTGCAATGAACGACGATCAGCCGATTGACGACCGTGGTTTCGAAATCCCGGATCGCATGAACCTGTCAGAGTTGAAGGCGAAAAGCCCGAAAGACCTGCTGGCCATGGCCGAGGAGCTGGAGATCGAGAATGCCTCGACCATGCGCAAGGGCGACATGATGTTCCAGATCCTGCGCGAAATGGCGGCCGAGGAATGCATCATCGGCGGCGATGGCGTGCTGGAGGTGTTGCAGGACGGGTTCGGTTTTCTGCGCTCGCCCGAAGCGAATTACCTGCCCGGACCGGACGATATCTACGTGTCCCCGGAAATGATCCGTCTGTTCGCGCTGCGGACCGGTGACACCATCGAAGGTGTGATGAAAGCGCCGGATGGGGAAGAACGCTATTTCGCCCTGACCGGTGTGGAACGGATCAATTTCGAAGACCCCGAAAAGGCGCGCCACAAGATCGCCTTCGATAACCTGACACCGCTGTATCCCGACCAACGGCTGAAGATGGAAATCGAGGATCCGACGATCAAGGACCGGTCGGCCCGCATCATCGATCTGGTATCGCCCATCGGAAAGGGGCAGCGCGCGCTGATCGTGGCCCCGCCGCGCACCGGTAAAACCGTGCTGTTGCAAAACATTGCCCGGTCGATCGAAGTGAACCACCCGGAATGCTATCTGATCGTCCTGCTGATTGATGAACGCCCGGAAGAAGTCACCGACATGCAGCGGTCGGTGAAGGGTGAGGTCGTCAGTTCGACCTTCGACGAACCCGCGACGCGCCATGTTGCGGTGTCGGAAATGGTGATCGAAAAGGCCAAGCGTCTGGTGGAACACAAGCGCGATGTGGTCATCCTGCTGGACAGCATCACGCGCCTTGGCCGGGCCTTCAACACGGTGGTGCCCTCTTCCGGCAAGGTGTTGACCGGTGGTGTGGACGCGAACGCGCTGCAGCGCCCAAAACGGTTCTTCGGGGCCGCGCGCAATATCGAAGAAGGCGGATCATTGACCATCATCGCGACTGCGTTGATCGATACCGGGTCGCGCATGGATGAGGTGATCTTTGAAGAATTCAAGGGCACCGGCAACAGCGAGATCGTGCTGGACCGCAAGGTGTCCGACAAGCGCGTGTTCCCGGCGATGGACATCCTGAAATCCGGTACCCGGAAAGAGGAATTGCTGGTCAGCCAGAAAGACCTGCAGAAAACCTACCTGCTGCGCCGCATCCTGAATCCGATGGGCACCACCGACGCCATCGAGTTCCTGATTTCCAAGCTGAAACAGACCAAATCGAACGCCGATTTCTTTGATTCGATGAATAGCTGAGGCGGGCATGGACACGATCTTTGCCCTGGCCAGCGCCCCGGGCAAGGCGGGGGTCGCTGTCATCCGCATCTCGGGTCCGCAGGCCGTTGACGCCGGAACCCGCCTGGCTCGCTCCCTGCCACCGCCGCGGGGGTCTGCGCTGCGTATGCTGCGGGATGGGGCTGGCGTGCTGGATCAAGCGCTCGTCCTGCATTTTGCCGAGAAGGCAAGCTTTACCGGCGAGGCGGTCGTCGAGTTGCATCTGCATGGGTCTGTTGCTGTCACCCGTGCTGTCCTGCGCGCCTTGGGGCAAATCCCCGGCCTGCGCATGGCTGATCCCGGCGAATTCACCCGCCGTGCGCTGGAAAACGGTCGGCTTGATCTGGCGCAGGTCGAGGGGTTGGCCGACCTGATCGACGCTGAAACGGAATCGCAACGCAAACAGGCGTTGCGCGTGTTGTCCGGCGAAATCGGCGTGTTGACCGATCGGTGGCGTCGTGACCTGATCCGCGCCGCCGCGCTGATCGAGGCGACCATCGACTTTGCCGAAGAGGATGTGCCCGTCGATGTGACGCCAGAGGTGACAGCGTTGCTATCCGGCGTCCTAGCCGATCTGCACCGCCAGATCGCCGGGGCCAGCGCTGCCGAACGAGTGCGCAGCGGGTTCGAGGTTGCTATCGTCGGCGCGCCGAACGTTGGAAAATCCACGTTGCTCAATGCCTTGGCGGGGCGTGAGGCGGCGATCACCTCGGAAATCGCCGGCACGACCCGCGACGTGATCGAAGTGCGCATGGACATTGGCGGCTTGGCGGTGACGCTGTTGGACACCGCTGGCCTGCGCGACACCGATGATCCGGTGGAACGCATCGGCGTAGCGCGCGCACGCGATCGCGCCGCCCAGGCCGACCTACGGGTGTTTCTGATCGAGGGCGACAGCCTGCCCGATCTGACCCCGCTGCCCGACGATATCGTGCTGCGTGCCAAGGGCGATTTGCGGCCGGACAAGACCGGGACCATTTCCGGGATCAGTGGTGAAGGCGTTGATTTGCTGCTAGCATCATTGCGTGAGCGGTTGTTGCAGCGCAGTGCCAATGCCGGGGTCGCAACCCGCGAGCGTCACCTTCAGGCGCTGACGCGGGCTTCGCAAGCCTTGCAAGATGTCATGGCCCAACTGCGCAGCAACCCCGACCTTGCCGCCGACGATATCCGCAGTGCCACCCGCGCGCTGGATCAGCTGGTCGGGCGGGTTGATGTGGAAGACCTGCTGGACCATATCTTTGCCAGCTTCTGTATCGGGAAGTAGGAGTGTTTCACGTGAAACAAGGTTTTGATGTCGTGGTGATCGGCGGCGGGCATGCGGGCGCAGAGGCCGCCCATGCAGCGGCCCGGCTGGGCGCACAGGCGGCGCTGGTCACCTTGCGCCGCGATGGCATCGGCGTGATGTCCTGCAACCCGGCCATTGGCGGTCTTGGCAAAGGCCATCTGGTGCGCGAGGTTGATGCGATGGACGGCGTCATGGGGCGCGTTGCGGATTATTCCGGTATCCAGTTCCGCCTGCTGAACCGCCGCAAAGGCCCCGCAGTGCAAGGCCCGCGCACCCAATCTGATCGCCGCCTGTATCGTGAGGCGATGTTGCGCGAAACCGAACAGCAGCCGAACTTGTGGATCATCGAAGGCGAGGTTGTTGATATCCTGATGCAGTCTGACCGCGTCGCGGGCGTTGTGCTGGCTGATGGGTCCGAAATCCGCGCGGGGGCCGTGGTGCTGACATCGGGCACATTCCTGCGCGGCATGATCCACATTGGCGATCAGAAACGACCCGGTGGGCGGATGGGCGACAAGCCGTCGGACAAGCTGGCCGAGCGGATGGATGGCTTTGGCCTGCCGCTGGGCCGGTTGAAAACTGGCACCCCACCACGCCTGGACGGCCGCACCATCGCGTGGGAGCGGCTGGAAAGCCAGCCCGCGGACGACGAACCAACGTTGTTTTCGTTTCTTCACATGACGCCGTTTGTGCGGCAGGTTGCCTGCGGCATCACCCATACCAACGCCCGCACCCACGACATCATCCGCGCCAATCTGGGCCGATCCGCGATGTATGGTGGCCATATCGAAGGCGTCGGCCCGCGCTATTGCCCGTCGATCGAGGACAAGATCGTGCGCTTTGCCGACAAGGAGAGCCACCAGATTTTCCTTGAACCCGAAGGGCTTGACGATCACACGGTCTATCCCAACGGCATTTCCACGTCGCTGCCCGAGGATGTGCAGCACGACTATGTGCATTCCATGGTCGGACTGGAAAACGCGGTGATCCTGCAACCGGGCTATGCCATCGAATATGACTATGTCGATCCGCGGGCGTTGGATCTGCGGTTGGCGGTCAAGGCTGTGCCGGGCCTGTTTCTGGCCGGCCAGATCAATGGCACGACGGGCTACGAAGAGGCTGCAGCGCAAGGGCTGGTCGCAGGACTGAACGCCGCGCTTGAGGTGCTGGGCCGCGATCCGGTGCTGTTTTCGCGCACTGACAGCTATATCGGTGTGATGATCGACGATCTGACGTCGCGCGGTGTGACAGAACCCTATCGCATGTTCACATCGCGCGCGGAATTCCGTCTGTCTTTGCGGGCGGACAATGCGGATCAGCGCCTGACACCGCTGGCGATCGGCTTGGGGTGCATTGGCGAAACCCGGCGGATGGCGTTTGACGCCAAGATGGAACGGCTGTCCGCAGGCCGCGTTCGGCTGGAAGCGCGCGATTTCACGCCGCGCGAGGTCATCGCTGCCGGGGTTGCAATCAACGCAGACGGCCCCCGCCGTAGTGCGTTTCAACTGCTGTCAGTTCCTGACCTGACCTTTGATCATCTGCTGACGCTGGATCCCGAGTTGGCGGATATTGACGCCGAAACGCGTGAGCAACTGGCGCGTGATGCGCTGTATGCCAACTACATTGATCGGCAGAAACGCGATGTCGCGGTGTTGAAGCGTGATGAAATGCAGGAGATCCCGGGCGATTTCACCTATGCCGGCATCGATGGGCTATCGAACGAGTTGAAACTCAAGCTCGGCCGCGCCCGCCCCGGCAATCTGGCGCAGGCGGCGAAGGTGGATGGCATGACGCCGGCTGCGCTGACCCTGTTGCTGGCCAAGTTACGGCAAGCGCAGCGGGAACGCCGGGCGTGACGAATGTTTCACGTGAAACAGCCGAGAGGTTGGCGACCTATGCCGCGCGCCTGCGGGAATGGAACCCGCGGATCAACCTTGTGTCCAAATCCAGCCTCGATGACCTGGAAACGCGGCACTTTGCCGATTCGCTGCAACTTTTCAGTTTGGCTGCGCATCCGGTGCGGCATTGGGTTGATGTGGGGTCCGGCGGCGGATTTCCCGGTCTGGTGATTGCCATTCGCGCGATGGAAGCCGGCAGTCCGTCCCGCGTGACCCTTATCGAAAGCGATCAGCGCAAGGCGGCGTTCTTGCGAACCGTGATCCGCGAAACCGCGGCACCTGCCGTGGTGCTTTGCGACAGGATCGAAACCGCCCCGCCACAGCATGCGGATGTCGTGTCGGCTCGCGCGTTGACCGATTTGTCCCAACTGCTGGACTATGCCGCGCGGCATCTGGACCCGAACGGCGTCTGCCTGTTTCCAAAGGGCGCGACTTGGCAAAAAGAACTGCCCGCAGCCCGCGCCCGATGGCATTTCGACCTTGAGGCGACTAAAAGTTTGACCGACGCTGACGCCGTTATCCTCCAGATCAAGGGAATCGCCCGTGTCTGACCCGACCCGTACCAGTTTGCCGCGCATTATCGCTGTTGCCAATCAAAAGGGCGGCGTCGGCAAGACCACCACGGCGATCAATCTGGGCGCCGCTCTCGCGGCGCATGGCATACGGGTGTTGATTGTGGATCTGGACCCGCAGGGCAACGCATCGACCGGGCTGGGCGTTGAACCGAACGAGCGGGAATTCACATCCTATGAACTGCTGCTGGAAGGGATCGCCCTGCATCAGGCGATCCAAAGCACAAAGGTCGAAGGCCTGTGCATCATCCCGGCAACGGTGGATCTGTCCTCGGCGGACATGGAATTAGTGGCGAATGAAAAGCGCAGCTTTCTGTTGCACGACGCCCTGCGCCAGCATGCGATGGATGATTTTGCCTTTGATTTCGTGCTGATAGACTGCCCGCCGTCGCTTAACCTGTTGACCGTCAACGCGATGGTCGCGGCGCATGCCGTTCTGGTGCCGCTGCAATCGGAATTCTTTGCGCTGGAAGGGTTAAGCCAGTTGCTGCAGACGATCCGTGAAGTCCGCGCAACCGCCAACCCGAAATTGCGGATCGAGGGCGTTGTTCTGACGATGTACGATGCGCGAAACAACCTGTCACAGCAGGTTGAGGCGGACGCGCGCGAAAACCTTGGGGATGTTGTGTTCAAGACCGTCATCCCGCGCAATGTGCGGGTGTCAGAGGCGCCGTCTTACGCCATGCCCGTGCTGGAATATGATCCGCTGTCGAAGGGGTCGCTTGCCTATCTCGCGCTTGCGAAAGAGGTGTTGCGCCGATATCCCGAATTGACCGCATTGGCCGGAGGCACACCATGACCGACAAACCCTTCAAGCGCGGACTGGGGCGTGGCTTGTCGGCCCTGATGGCGGATGTGGCCGGGCCACAAACCGACTCGGCGCCGCGTCGCGCCGACATGCTGGTGCCGCTGGACAAGATTTTCGCCAACCCAGACCAGCCGCGCCGCAACTTTGACCCCGCCGCGTTGGATGATCTGGCCAATTCGATCCGGGAAAAGGGGGTGATTCAGCCCCTGATCGTGCGGCCGCGCCCGGGCCGCGACGATGAATATCAGATTGTGGCTGGCGAACGGCGATGGCGGGCGGCGCAGATGGCGCAGCTGCACGAATTGCCGGTGCTGGTGCGGGATCTGGACGATACCGAAGTGCTGGAACTGGCGATCATCGAGAATATACAGCGCGCGGATTTGAACCCGATCGAAGAAGCCGCGGGTTACAAGCAGCTGATGGAACGTTTCGGTCATACGCAGGAAAGGCTGGCCGAGGGTCTTGGCAAGAGCCGCAGTCACATCGCAAACCTGCTGCGGTTGCTGTCCTTGCCTGATGAAGTGATTGGCTATGTGCGTGAAGGGCGGTTGTCTGCCGGCCATGCGCGGACACTGGTCACATCGGACGACCCATCGGGCGCGGCGCGGCGGATCATCAAGGACGGATTATCGGTGCGAGCTGCAGAGCAGTTGGCCAAAAAGCGTGCCGCGTCAGATGGCTCGCCGCGGCGTGTGCGTCCGGCAGCTGACAAGGATGCCGATACGCGGGCGCTGGAGGGTGATCTGGCGGCGTGCCTGAACATGCCGGTCGAGATCGCGCATGATGCCAATCTGGAATCGGGCCGGATCAGCATCCGCTACGCCACGCTGGACCAGCTGGACGAATTGTGCCGGATGCTGACAGTCAGGCGTTAGGCCGCGTCCAGAGGAACAGCAGAACCGCCGACAGGACGATTGCCTGAATCCCCAGGATCAGCGCGCTGAACCCCACCGCAACCGACACGCCGAAAACCACCGCTATCGACAGCGTCGCCGCACGTTTGCTGCGCATGCTGATCGCCCGGCGTTCCTGCCAATCGACCACGGATGGGCCGAACGTCGGGTGTGTCAGCAGCCAGTTGTGCAATCTTTCTGACGAGCGGGCAAAGCAGAACGCTGCCAACAACAGGAACGGCACCGTTGGCAGCAGCGGCAGAAACACGCCAACAAAGGCCAGCCCCATGCAGACCAGACCTGCGGTTGCCCAAAGATAACGCATCTTATCCTTCCAGCAGCCGCGCGATGACGGCGTTCAACAGCAACCGGCCCTGCCCTGTGGTGCAGATCCGGTCGGGCGCCACCGTGATCATCCCCAGTTCTTCCAGATAGGTCACGGCGTGTGGTGGCAAGGGTGTGCGGTTGATCCGGGCAAAGCGACGCGGGTCGATGCCTTCGGTCAGGCGCAGACCCATCAACAGAAATTCGGATGCGGCCTGATCGGGTGTCAGTGGATCGCACAGGATGTCACCGCTGCCCGCTTCGGCGCGCATCAGCCAATCACCGGGTGCACGCGCGGTCTCGGTCGCGTGGCGGGTGCCGGCAAGGGTCAGGCGCCCATGCGCCCCCGGGCCGATGCCGACGTAATCGCCATAGCGCCAATAGACCCGGTTATGGCGCGATTGGGCGCCGTCGCGGGCATGGTTCGACACTTCGTAAGCGGGCATCCCGGCGACATCACAGACCGCTTGTGTCACGTGAAACATTTCTGTCGCGGCATCTTCGGGCGGCAGGCCGCGCAGCTTGCCAGCCTTGTAGCGGTCGCCAAAGGCGGTGCCGTCCTCGATGGTCAGTTGATACAGCGACAGATGATCGACGGCCATCGCCAAGGCTTCGGTCAGCTCCTTGCGCCATGCTTCGGGTGTCTGATCCTGACGGGCATAGATCAGATCGAAACTGACGCGATCAAAGGTCGTTCGGGCGATGTCGAAGGCGGCACGCGCTTCGGCGACCGAATGGATGCGGCCCAGGCGTTGCAGGTCGCGGTCGTTCAGCGCCTGCACACCCATCGAAATGCGGTTGACGCCGCCCTGCGCGTAGGCGCGGAAACGGCCAGCCTCGACAGACCCCGGGTTCGCCTCCAGCGTCACTTCAAGGTCATTGGCGGTGGGCCAATGGGTGCGGATACGTTCGATGATGCTGGCGACCACGTCCGGGTCCATCAAAGATGGCGTCCCGCCGCCGAAAAAGATCGAGGTCAGAACGCGGCCCGGCACCAGCGCGGCGTGGCGATCGATTTCGGTCAGGTAGGCGCGCAGCCAGAGGTGTTGGTCGATGTGGCGCGCGACATGGCTGTTGAAGTCGCAATAGGGGCATTTGGCGGCGCAGAACGGCCAGTGGACGTAGACAGCGAAACCGCCCTCTATCCAGTCATCCGCCAAAGCAGCCCTGCACGAATTTGGCGAAAGCATCCGCCCGATGGCTTATCAGGTTCTTCTGCCAGCGATCCATTTCGGCAAAAGTCATGTCATGGCCATTGGGCTGGAACACCGGGTCATAGCCGTGACCCTGTGTGCCGCGCATCGGCCAGACGAAACGCCCGTGCATGATGCCGGGAAACACCGCATCGGTGCCGTCGGGCCAAGCGAGCACGAGTGTGCAGTTGAATTGTGCCATCCAAGGCTGTGCCGCACCACTGGCGATCAGTGCGTCATGGGCCCGCGTCATCGCCCACGTGAAATCGCGACCCGACCCTGTTTCGGCCCAATCGGCGGTATAGACGCCCGGCGCTCCGTCGAGAGCATCGATCGAAATGCCAGAGTCATCGGCCAATGCCGGAAGGCCGGTCGCTTTCGCGGCGGCGTGCGCCTTGATCCGGGCATTCTCGACAAAGGTGGTGCCCGTCTCGGCTGGCTCTGGCAGGCCAAGCGCGGCGGCACCCACGACGGTCACGCCATGCGGGGCCAGCAGATGCGCCATCTCTTCCAGCTTGCCCGCGTTGTGCGTGGCGATCAGCAGGCGGTCGCCGGTAAACCTACGCATTCACCGCCGCCATCTGTGCCGCGACCAGCTCCGACACACCCTTGTCGGCCAGCGTCAGCAAAGCGTCCATCTGGGCGCGGCTGAAGGTGGAGCCTTCGGCGGACATCTGCACCTCGACCAACGCGCCATTGCCCAGCATGACGAAATTTCCGTCCACGCCGGCTTCGCTATCTTCGGGATAGTCCAGATCCAGCACCGGTTGCCCGGCATAGATGCCGCAGGACACTGCGGCCACCGGGTTTTCCAGCGGATTAGACACGATTGCACCGGCGCGCATCAGTTTATCGACCGCGATTTTCAGCGCCACCCAGCCGCCGGTGATCGACGCACAGCGGGTGCCGCCATCGGCCTGCAACACGTCGCAGTCCACTGTGATCTGCCGTTCGCCCAAGGCGACGCGATCCACGCCCGCCCGCAGGGACCGGCCGATCAGGCGCTGGATTTCCACAGTGCGTCCGCCCTGCTTGCCCTTTGCCGCTTCGCGGGGCATCCGCGATGTGGTGGACCGGGGCAGCATGCCATATTCCGCCGTCACCCAGCCAAGGCCGGTGCCCTTGACGAAAGGCGGCACGCGTTCTTCCAGCGTGGCAGTGCACAGGACATGGGTATCGCCGACCTTGATCAGGCATGACCCTTCGGCATGTTTCACGACGCCGGTTTCGATTGAAATCGGGCGCATTTCGCTTAGCTGTCGTCCAGAGGGGCGCATCATGGGTTCCTTTTCGATCTGGCCCTCCGGATACAGGCGCGCGGGCCTTGCGTGCAAGCCTGATCCACAGTGTGATTGACGTGGTCTGGCGGTTTCAATTTGATGCCGGACCGTAACCAAGGGGCGTGCGATGAAAGAAGGCGCGACCATTCTGCAGGAAATGAACGACCGCTCGCGCGAGGTGTTTCGCCGCGTAGTCGAAAGTTATCTGTCGTCGGGCGATCCGGTGGGCAGCCGGACGCTCACGCGCAGCCTGACCGAAAAGGTCAGCGCGGCAACGATTCGTAACGTGATGCAGGATCTGGAATATCTGGGTCTGCTGGGCTCGCCCCATGTCAGCGCGGGCCGGGTGCCGACGCAACTGGGCTTGCGGTTGTTCGTCGATGCGCTGCTGGAGGTTGCGCCGCCGGATGCCGAGGATCGGGCCAAGATCGACGAAACGCTGGGGTCGAACGCATCCGATGTCGGTGGGTTGCTGGACCGCGTCGGCGCGGCGCTTTCCGGGGTGACGCGGGGCGCGTCGTTGGTGCTGACGCCGAAGCACGAAGCGGAAATCCGCCATGTCGAGTTTGTGTCGCTGTCCGCCGACCGGGCGCTGGTGGTGTTGGTGTTTGCCGATGGCCATGTGGAAAACCGGTTGTTCACGCCGCCCTTGGGGCAGACGCCGTCGTCCATGCGCGAAGCAGCGAATTTCCTGAACGCGATCGTCGAAGGCAAGACGCTGTCAGAACTGCGGGTGTCGATGCGGGCGGAAATCGCGCGACGGCGGCAGGAAATCGACGCCTTGGCGCGGGATATGGTCGAATCAGGCTTGGCCGTCTGGCAGAATGAAGGCGACCGGCACGAACGGCTGATCGTGCGCGGCCGGTCCAATCTGCTGGGCCCCGAGGTGCCTCCCGAGGATCTGGACCGCATCCGCACGTTGTTCGATGATCTGGAACGCAAGCGGGACATCGCCGAATTTCTGGACCTGACCGATCAGGGCGACGGGGTGCGCATTTTCATCGGGTCAGAGAATAAACTTTTCTCACTTTCGGGTTCCTCTCTGGTGGTTTCTCCATATATGAACGCTGACCGTAAGATCATTGGCGCCATTGGCGTGATCGGACCGACCCGGCTGAACTATGGCCGGATCGTGCCGATCGTGGACTACACCGCGCAATTGGTGGGGCGGATGATCTCGGACCGCAGCGAAAGGTAAAGAGCATGGCCAGAAACGATCCCGAAAAGGATTTCCTTGACAGCCTGGCAGAGGCCGAGGCCGAGGAATACGCGGTTGTGGAAGAGGAAATCGACGCGACCGAGGCGGCAGTTGATGCGCTGCGCGCCGAGCGCAACGAAATGCGCGACAAATGGCTGCGCGCGCTCGCCGATGCGGAAAACAGCCGCAAGCGCGCCGAAAAGGACCGCAAGGAAGCCGAGAATTATGGCGGCGCGAAACTGTCGCGCGACATGCTGCCGGTCTACGACAATCTGAAGCGCGCGCTGGAAGCCGCGACCGACGAACAGCGCGAGACCTTTGGTCCGCTGCTGGAAGGTGTCGAACTGACCATGCGGGAATTGCTGCACATCTTTTCCAAGCACGGCATCACCCGCATCGCGCCGCAGGTCGGCGACGCCTTCGATCCGCAACTGCATCAGGCCATGTTCGAGGCGCCGGTGCCGGGGACCAAGACAGGGGATATCATTCAGGTGTCCACCGAGGGGTTCATGCTGCACGACCGCCTGCTGCGCCCGGCGCAGGTTGGCGTGTCATCGATGCCAAAGGGGCAGTGACGGGTCTAATCCAGCAGCTTGCGCAGGTCATACAGCGCCTGTAACGCATCGCGCGGGGATAATTCATCGGGGTTGAGGGCGCGAAGGCGGTCCTCGACCCCGTTCTTTTTCGGTGGCGGAGGTGGCGCGGCGGCGAACAGCGGCAGGTCATCGATCAGCGTCGTTCGCTTGCCTTCGCGTTCGCCTTTTTCCAGCGCCTGCAACACGGTCCGGGCACGTGCGATCACCTTGTCGGGTAGGCCGGCGAGGCGCGCGACCTGCACGCCATAGCTGCGGTCGGCGGCGCCTTTGCGTACTTCGTGCAGGAAAACGATATCGCCGTCATGTTCGCGCACTGTCACAGTTGCATTGGCGACGCGGGGCAGTTTGCCGGCGAGCGCGGTCATTTCGTGGTAATGCGTGGCGAACAGTGCGCGACAGCGGTTCACGTCGTGCAGATGTTCCAGCGTGGCCCAAGCGATCGACAACCCGTCATAGGTCGCCGTGCCGCGACCGATTTCATCGAGGATCACCAGCGCGCGATCTTCGGCCTGATTCAGGATCGCGGCGGTTTCGACCATTTCCGCCATGAACGTGGACCGTCCGCGCGCCAGATCGTCGCTGGCTCCCACCCGGCTGAACAGCTGGTTGACCACGCCGATATGCGCCGCATCGGCGGGCACATGGCTGCCGGTCTGCGCCAGCACGGCGATCAGTGCGGTCTGGCGCAGAAAGGTGGATTTGCCAGCCATGTTCGGCCCAGTCAGCAGCCAGATATCGGTTCCTTGCCCCAGCGCGGCGTCATTGGCGACAAAACTGATCCCCTGTCGGCGCAGCGCCTGTTCCACCACCGGATGCCGCCCGCCGGTGATCGTCAGCGTGCGCGACCCATCCACCTGCGGGCGCACCCAGCCCTCGCCGCGCGACAGGTCGGCCAACCCGGCGGCAACATCCAGTTCGGCCATGGCGCGGGCGGTGGCGCTGATGCGGGGGGCATCCGCCAAGATGGCGTCTTTCAGGCTCTCAAAGAGCCGTTTCTCAATCTCCAACGCCCGACCGCCGGCGTTCAGGATGCGGGTTTCCAGTTCGGACAGATCGGGCGTCGTGAACCGCAACTGGTTCGCGGTGGTCTGGCGGTGGCGGTATCTTTCGTTCAACGGCGGCGACAGAAGGCGGTCGGCATGGGTCGATGTGATCTCGATGAAATAACCCAACACGTTGTTATGTTTGATCTTCAGCGACGCGATGCCGGTGTCCCGCACGTAATCCGCCTGCATCTGGCCGATGACACTGCGGCCTTCGTCGCGGAGCGCGCGCATCTCGTCCAGTTCGCGATCATGGCCCGGCGCGATGAACCCACCATCGCGGACCAACAGCGGCGGTTCCGTGACAAGTGCGGCATCCAGCAGTGCGACGAGTTTGCAATGCCCGGTCAGATCACGCGCGGCGTCTGCCAGCAACGGTGGCAGGTCGCGCAGCAAACCCGCGATATGCGCGGCTTGCGACAGACCGGCGCGGATGGCGGTCAGGTCGCGTGGGCCGCCGCGATCCAGCGCG
>JBGSJU010000595.1:0-1659 GCA_041741655.1 Rhodobacterales bacterium | reverse complement strand
CGCGACCCCACGCAGATCACCCCAAGCCCCAGCCGGCGGCACAGGCCAAGGATTGCGGTAAACGCCCGCCCGCCGGTGCCGCGCGGCGGTTCCGGCAGGCCCAGATACACCAGATCGGTCAACCGCTGCCGGTCCACACCCTGCAGCAACAGCGCCAGCGAAAATGTCCGCTTCAGTTCCACCACCACCATGTCGCCGTCCATGTCATCTGCGCGCAGCGCCACGATATCCGCCGCGCCGATTTCCGCCTTGACCTGATAGCCCAGCGTTTCCAGCCAGACCTTGACCGGCGGATAAAGATCGGTTTCGCGCAAGATGCCCATGCCTTCCCGCTACTCCGCCCCTGCCCCCGCCAGCAAGAGGCGCCATCATGCCGCAATGCAGCATAAGGCGCGGTTTGCCGGATGACAAACCCGTCCCACCCGCCTATAACGCCCGCGATTTCATTCCCCGCAAAGGACCCATTCATGACCACGCTCGTCTTTGGCCACAAATCGCCCGATACCGATTCCACCGGATCGTCCCTGATCTGGGCCTGGTATCTGACCAACATGAAGGGCACCCCGGCCGAGGCTCGCCTGCTGGGCGAACCCAATACCGAAGCGGCGTTCCTGTTGCGCCACTGGGGCTTGGCCAAGCCCGCGATCATCGCAGATGTGGACGCCGGGCAAAAGGTGGTGATCGTGGACACCAACAACCCCGCCGAACTGCCACCTTCGATCAACAAGGCCGATATCCGCGGCATCGTGGACCATCACAAGCTGGTCGGCGGGCTGGAGACCAAAGGCCCGATCGACATCACCATCCGGCCCTTGGCCTGCACCGCCACGGTGATGCTGGACCTGATGGGCGCGGACGCCGCACACCTGCCCCGGGCGCTGAAAGGCGCCGCGCTGACCTGCATCCTGTCCGATACGCTGGAATTCCGCTCGCCCACCACTACCGTGCATGACCGCGCCGTGGCCGAAGCGCTGGCCCGCGAACTGGGCATCGACATCCCCGCCTATGCCGCGCAGATGTTTGCCGCGAAATCCGACGTGTCATCGTTCAGCGACGCCGAATTGCTGCGGATGGACAGCAAGGAATACACGGTTGCGGGCAAGGACCTGCGGGTTTCGGTGCTGGAAACCACCGCGCCGAAAGTCATTCTGGACCGCAAGGCCAGCCTGATGGCGGCGATGACCGATGTGGCAAAGGCGGACGGCGCCGATCAGGTGCTGCTGTTCGTGGTCGATATCCTGAACGAGGAAGCCACGCTGCTGGTGCCGAACGATCTGGTGAAAACCTTCGCCGAGAAAAGCTTTGGCGCGACCGTCACCGGCGATACCGTCGTGCTGCCCGGCATCATGAGCCGCAAGCTGCAGATCATCCCCGCACTGACGCTGTAATCTGCATCTGTGATCCGGCGCGGCCCATGGGCTGCGCCGGTCATCCCGGGGTTACAGGCGGTCGCCCTGGCCCCGCCCCCTTGCATCAAGGACCGCCGCCCATGACCCGGATCATCGACCGCCTGTCTGATATTGCCGGCGATTACGACGCGCTGTTCGTCGATCTCTGGGGCTGCGTGCATGACGGGGTGCGCGCGATCCCGTCCGCCGTGGCGGCCTTGCAGGCCTATCGCGCCACGGGCGGCGCGGTGGTGCTGGTGACCAATTCGCC
>JBGSJU010000594.1:0-4272 GCA_041741655.1 Rhodobacterales bacterium | reverse complement strand
GCCACATCGGGCGCGCGCAGGATGCCCGCGGGCGACAGATCGGCGATCATCTTGGCCACTTCGGGCGCGGTCAGTTGCGACGACGTCGGGACCGGCACGATGCCCGCCGCGATGGCCCCCAGATAGGCGACCGGGAAATCCACCGTATTGCCCAGCCGCATCAGCACGATGTCACCGGGCCGGAACCCCGCGCGCAACAGCCCTGCCGCGGTGCCCAGCACGGCGGATTTCAGCCGCGCATAGCTCCAGCGGTCGGCCCCGGTGGCGGACAGGACGGCCAGCGCCACCTTGTCCGGCAGGGCATCGGCTCGGGCCAGCACATGGGCCGCCAGATTGAAGGGCGTGGGGCAGGGCGGCCAAGGGCCTTCGTCGAACAGGGATTGCATGGCATGGGTGGTAGGGCCCCGGCGCACGTGTTGCAAGAGGCCGGGCGTTGCAAGAGGCCGGGCGTTGCAACGCTGTTCCCCGCGCCCTAGAAAGGCGCACCAGACAAGGTGCCCCCATGACGACACGCGACCCCAAGGCCATCATCCGCATTGCCCGCGCCGGCGGCGACGACGTGCCGTTGGAACCGCTGGATCTGGGCCACCGGGTGCGAGAATTGCGCAAGGAACGCAAATGGACGCTGGAACAGGCCGCCGTGCAGGCCGGACTGGCGCGGTCCACGCTGTCCAAGATCGAAAATGGCCAGATGTCGCCCACCTATGACGCGTTGAAGAAACTGGCCGCCGGGCTGAACCTGTCGGTGCCGCAACTGTTCACCCCGCCGCGCGATGATCAGGTGACGGGGCGCATGGCGGTGACGCGATCAGGCAGCGGCGCGGCGCATCCCACCACCACCTATGAGCACGAACTGCTGGCCGAGGCGCTGGTGAAAAAGCGCATGCTGCCCTACCGCGCCCGCATCCGCGCCCGCCGGATGGAAGAATTCGACGGCTGGGTGCGCCATGACGGCGAGGAATTCCTGTATGTGCTGACCGGGATCGTCCGGCTTTATACCGAATTCTACGAACCCGCCGAATTGAAACGCGGCGACAGCGCCTATTATGACGCGTCGATGGGCCATAACGTGGTGTCGGTCAGCGAAGAGGACGCGACGATCCTGTGGGTGACGTCGCTTGGCTGACCGACGCACGTCGCTGGGATGAACCGGTCGCTGCTGCGGGCGGATCAGAACCAGCCGCGCACCGTGCGCGCCCCGGCGGACACATCCTCGCCGACGCCCTCGATGGTGGCGCAGCCGGACAGGGTAATGACGGATAGAAGGACGATCAGCGTCTTGCGCATCATGGGTTGCCTTTGCCTGTTGCCGGTCCGGTTGATCCGGACGCGTTACGGAGCCTCGTACCACCAGACATCCGGCAACCAGCCGTGCCGGTCGCCGTAGATCGGGGTGGTCACAGGATACCGCAGCCCCGCGTCATGGGCAATACGGTCGGGCCCTTCGGCCCAGATCGGGATGACATAGCGCCCGGCCATCAGCACCCGGTCCAGCGCCTCGATCGCGGCGCGGAATGCCGCGGGCGTTTCGGCGGCCAGCAAGGCATCGATCATCGCGTCGATGGCGGGGTCGGTCGCCCCCATCAGGTTGCGCGTGCCGGGTGTTTCCGCCAGTGCGGCGCCCCAGTACAGCCGCTGTTCATTGCCGGGTGACAGCGACAGGTCGCGGCGGATCGGGGTCAGGTCGAAATCCAGATTGCGTTCGCGTTCGGCATATTGCGCATTGTCGACTGCACGCAGGTCCAGATCGATGCCCAACCGGTCCAGCGCGGCCCGATACAGGTTCAGCACCGCCTGATTACCGGTATCGCCCTGCCGCACCAGCGCGGTCACCCGCAGCGGCGTGCCATCCGGCGTGATCCGTCGCCCGTCCCGCACGCCATAGCCGGCCTCTGTCAGCAACTGCGCCGCAGAGCGTATATCGTTACGGTTGCGTTCGGATACATCACCGACCGGCAGAATATAGCCTTCCAAGGCGCCGGGTGGCAGGCTGGCTGCAAAAGGTGCCAACAGGTCGCGCACCACCTGCGACGCCGGTTCGGTCACGTCCGACATGCCCGAATTGTCGAAATACGACCGGATGCGCGGCTGTTTGCCGCCGGTCACGGTGCCATTCATGTAGGGAAAGTTGAAGGCAAGGATCATCGCCTCGCGCACCCGCCAGTCATCGAACGGTGGACGGCGCGTGTTCATCACGAACCCCGTCATGCCGGTGGGGCGGCGATGGGCGATTTCGGATTTCACCATGCGGCCATCGGCGATGGCAGGGAAATCATACAGACGGTCCCAATCCTCGGCATTGTCCTCGCGGTGGACGGTGACCTGACCGGCCTTGAACGCCTCGAACATGACGCCGCCATCGCCGAAGAACTCGATCCGGATCTCATCCAGATTGGCCATGCCGCGGCGCAGCGGCAGGGCGGCGCCCCAATAGTCGGGATCGCGGCGCAGCGTCACATGACGGCCCGGTTCGTGATCGGCCACCACATAGGGGCCGGTGCCTAGCGGGATCAGGTTCGGATCAGCGTTCGCAAAATCAAGGTCTTGCCATTGCGCCGCCTGCAGGATCGGGCGCAGGCCCGCCAGCAGCGGCAATTCGCGGTCGGCGCGGGTGAACCGGATCGTTACCGCGCGCGGGCCGGTCTGCTCGATGCCCGCCACCTGTTCGTGAAAGGCACGGTAGCGGGGGTGGCCTTTGGTGCCCAGCGTCTGGAAGGACCAGATCACATCCGCCACCGTCACCGGGCTGCGGTCGGCGAATCGTGCCTCGGGGCGCAGGGTGAAGGTCACGCTGCGACCATCAGCGGCGACATCGACCGATTCGCACAGCAGGCAATACAGCGTGAACGGTTCATCGGCCGACCGCAGCATCAGGCTTTCATGCGTCAGCCGCCCCAGTTGCCAAGGCGCAGTGCCCTTCAGGATGAAGGGATTGAGCGAATCGAACCCGCCGGTCGCGCCTTCGACCATACGCCCGCCCTTGGGCGCATCCGGGTTGGCATAGGGCAGCGACACCATATCCGGGGGCAGGGCGGGTTCGCCATACAAGGAAAGCCCGTGCGTCGGTTCGGCCCCGACGGGCGAGGCCAGCGCAAGCCCCGCCAGCGTGGTTGCAACCGCGAGAAAATGGAAAAACTGCCTGTGCATTCTGGCGACAATCCTGCCTGACCCTTGTTTTTCCGGGCTTCTATCGCATCCCGCAGGTCACGTCTTATCAAACTTTTAGCTTGGCACCTTCGCGTCAGACGTTTATACAGAGCCTACTGCTCGATAGGTTTCTTGCCTGTATGAAACCTGCCTCAATGACTTAACGCCGGCTTCGTGCCGGCGTTTTTTTTGGCGTTTTGTCATGTTCCCGGCGACTGGCGCTGCTATGCTGCGCGCGCAGCGCATATCGGATTTATGCAGCATTCGCAGCAGGCACAGGAGCACCGCATGTCGTTTACCATTTCACTGGCCGGAAAAACCGCCGTCATCACCGGTTCGAATTCGGGGATCGGGTTGGGGGTGGCACGGTCGCTGGCCGCTGCCGGCGCGGATGTGGTGCTGAATTCGTTCACCGACCGTCCGGAGGATCACGCGCTGGCCGCCGGCATCGCCGCCGAATTCGGCGTCACCGCGCGCTATATCCGCGCTGACATGTCCAAGGGCGACGATTGCCGCGCGCTGGTCGCACAGGCCGGGCGCTGCGACATTCTGGTGAACAACGCCGGCATCCAGCATGTGGCGCCGATTGACGAATTTCCGGTCGAGAAATGGGATGCGATCATCGCCATCAACCTGTCCTCGGCGTTTCACACCACCGCCGCTGCGCTGCCGATGATGCGCAAGGCGGGCTGGGGCCGGGTGGTCAACATCGCCTCGGCGCATGGCCTGACCGCCTCGCCCTATAAATCCGCCTATGTCGCGGCAAAGCACGGCATCGTCGGCATGACCAAGGTTGTGGCGCTGGAAACCGCTGAAGAACCGATCACCTGCAACGCGATCTGCCCGGGCTATGTGCTGACCCCGCTGGTCGAGGCGCAGATCCCCGACACCATGGCGAAATACAACATGGGCCGCGACGAGGTGATCAAGAAGGTGATGCTGGAACGCCAGCCGTCGCGCGAATTCGCCACGGTGGAACAACTGGGCGAGACCACGGTGTTCCTGTGTTCGGACGCCGCCACCCAGATCACCGGCATCGCGCTGAGCGTGGATGGCGGCTGGACCGCGATGTAACGACCGGCCCCCGCGTCAGCGGCGGCGGCGGAACCAGCCGCGCCGCTTGGC
>JBGSJU010000593.1:0-2182 GCA_041741655.1 Rhodobacterales bacterium | reverse complement strand
ATCTGCTGGCGCTGGCCCGGCTGGATGTGCCGGCTGCAACCGCCATCGCGCTGGAAGACAGCCGCAATGGCCTGCTGGCGGCCCGCGCGGCCGGGTTGCGCGTGGTCGTGACCCCGTCGGTCTATACCGCGGACGAGGATTTCAGCGGTGCGGATTGGGTCATCCCGTCGCTGGATGACGCCCATCTGCCAGACGTGTTGCAGGCCGAACTGGCTTGACCCGCCGCCCGTGACGCGGTTCTGTGGGCGCCGGGGAGATCTTTCATGCGCCTGTTTTCCGATGCGGCCCGGGCCGTGCACCGCGGTCCGTTTCCGCTGGAACGTCTGGCGCGGCGGGATGGGGTCGATGCGACCTTGCCGTCCTTTCAGGGCCTTTCGTTTGCGAACGGCCCAAGCGCGATCGTCGCGGCGATGGCGGACTATCAGGCGATGATGGACGCGTTGCGGCAGGGGCAGGTGAACCCGATGCGCGCGGTGATCCCCGATGAACCGACGGAACGTGCCAATCATTTGAAATCATTTGGCTATTTCTGCGATGCCGGGATGGTGGGCGTTGCGCGCCTGCCGGCCGGTGCGCATCTGGCCACCCCGGTCGTGAACCCTGACGTGCCCCGATTGGCCGCGCGCCTGAAAGGCGAACAGACCCGCACATTGGCCGCCGGCATCGACCTGATCATGGCGGAACTGCGCGAGGCGATGGACATGCCGCCGGTCTCCGTCAAAGACCATACGCATGCGTTGGTTTTTCTCTATCCCCACCCGCGCCCTTGTGCCGAAGGCGAACCCGGCACCGATTGGATTGCCGGCGCCGAGGCGCACCGCGCCTGCCTGCGCGCCACCGAAACCGCTGTGGTGATCGCGAACTACCTGCGCATCCTCGGCTTTGCCGCCAAGGCGCATTCACCCGCCGCCTCGGATACCGACCTGACGCATCTGGCGCTGGCCGCCGGGCTGATTTTTCCCGACGGCAGCGCGCCCTTTGTCGGCGGTTTCGGTCTGGCGGCGGTCACCACCGACATGGACCTGACCCCCGACCGCCCCTTGGCCCCGCGCGCCGAACAGAACTGGCTGGCGACCGAAGGCCCGGCGTGGTGGCTGGGCTATGGCACGCGCCATTCCGCGCGCACGCATGATCCCTTTGCGCGGCGCGACTTTCGCGCCGGCCCGCACCCGTTCGAAACCCTGAAACGGGTCGAAACGCCGACCACCTTCATCGACGAACCGAACGTCGCGCGCGTGCCGAAACGCACCGACATGTTCGCGCGGGCCCAGTTCGGCGATCTGGGCAAAAAGGTGCAGGCCGGCGCGACCGGCGGGCTTTATACCCGCAAGGCCGCTCCCGGTTTCGCGCAACGCCGCGTTCTGGGGGCGTTTTCGCTGATTCAGGGTGGGGCGGCCAATCCCGATGGCGCGCGGCCGATGGATGCCGCGGCCAATGCCGATCTGGTCAAGGCAACGGCCTATTGGCTGGGGGCCGATGCGGTGGGGATTTCGCGCTGTCCCGACTGGGTCTGGTATTCGCATGACGCCACCGGCGCGCCCATCACCCCGCCACATGATCAGGCGGTGTCGCTGATCATCGATCAGGGGTTCGAGACGATGGCGGGGGCTTCCGGCGATGACTGGATTTCGGTTGCGCAATCCATGCGCGCCTATCTGCGGTTCTCGCTGATCGGGGGCGTTTTGGCGCAGATGATGCGCAATCTGGGTTTTCCGGCCAAGGCCCATACGGTCATGGACGGCGATGTGCTGCAACCGCCCCTGCTGCTGTTGTCCGGTTTGGGCGAGGTCAGCCGGATCGGCGAGGTGATCCTGAACCCGTTCCTTGGCCCGCGCCTGAAATCCGGCGTCATCACGACGACCATGCCGATGGCGCATGACCAGCCCATTGATTTCGGCCTGCAAAGGTTCTGCGAAAGTTGCAACAAATGCGCCCGCGAATGCCCGTCTGGTGCGATAACCGCCGGGCCGAAGAAGATGTTCAACGGCTATGAGATCTGGAAGTCCGACAGCCAGCGCTGCGCCACCTACCGTATCACGACGCCGGGCGGCGCGATGTGCGGGCGTTGCATGAAAACCTGCCCTTGGAATCTGGAAGGGCTGTTTGCCGAGGCACCGTTCCGTTGGGCCGCGATGAACCTGCCCGGCGCCGCGCCGCTGCTGGCGCGGCTGGACGATGTGGC
>JBGSJU010000592.1:0-5435 GCA_041741655.1 Rhodobacterales bacterium | reverse complement strand
CCATGCCTTGGCCGACCGCGACCGCGCCGCCCTGTCCATGGTGGCCGAGGCGGTGCGTCATGGCAACCTGCGGCTGGCCTATCAACCGATCGTGCAGGCCGGCCGCCCCGACCGGCCCGCGTTCTACGAAGGGTTGATCCGCATTCTGGACGAAACCGGCCGCGTCATTCCGGCGCGCGATTTCATCAACGCCGTAGAAACCACCGAACTGGGCCGCGAGATCGACTGCGCCGCATTGGACATGGGGCTGCGCGCGCTGTCGCGGCATCCAGCGCTGCGGCTGTCGATCAACATGTCGGCGCGGTCCATCGGCTATCCGCAATGGCTGCGCATCCTGCGCCGCGCGCTGGACCGCAACGATACGCTGGGGGAACGGCTGATCCTTGAAATCACCGAAAGCTCGGCGATGCTGGTGCCGGAACTGGTGACGCGCTTCATGGGCGATCTGCAACGGCGCGGCATCACCTTTGCGCTGGATGATTTCGGGTCGGGCTTCACCTCGTTCCGGTACCTGCGGGATTTCTATTTCGATCTGGTCAAGATCGACGGCCAGTTCATCCGCGGCATCCATGCCGACGCCGACAATCAGGTGCTGACCCGCGCCTTGGTCGCCATCGCCCGGCAATTCGACATGTTCACGGTCGCCGAACAGGTCGAATCCGCTGCTGACGCGCAATGGCTGGTCGAAGCCGGGGTGGACTGTCTTCAAGGGTACTATTTCGGGGCACCAACCGTTGCGCCACCATGGCTGAAACACGAAGCACAGCCGGATCTGCGCGATACCGCCTGATCCTGCAACACGCCCGTCATGTTTCCGTCGTATGCGTCGGCATACGCCGGAACGGTTGTCGCAGCGCGGCATTTCCGCTAAGGCAACCGTAATGGCGGAGGTGCGCCCGAAACATTCGGGGCCACCGCATAAACCTGTGGAGGATCCCATGACCAATGTCGTAATCGCCTCGGCTGCCCGCACGGCTGTCGGGTCGTTCACTGGCGCGTTTGCCAATACCCCCGCCCACGAACTGGGGGCCGCCGTTCTGGCCGAAATCGTCGCGCGCGCCGGCATCGACAAGTCCGAAGTGTCGGAAACCATCCTCGGTCAGGTGCTGACCGCCGGTCAGGGCCAGAACCCCGCCCGTCAGGCGCATATTCACGCCGGCCTGCCGGTCGGCTCTGCCGCCTGGGGCATCAATCAGGTCTGCGGATCGGGCCTGCGGGCTGTGGCGCTTGGCGCCCAGCATATCCAGCTGGGCGATGCGGCGATCGTTGCGGCGGGCGGTCAGGAATCGATGTCGATGTCCACCCATTGCGCGCATCTGCGCGCTGGCGTGAAGATGGGCGATGTCAGCTATATCGACACCATGATCCGCGATGGGCTGTGGGACGCATTCAACGGCTATCACATGGGCCAGACGGCGGAAAACGTCGCCAACCAGTGGCAAATCAGCCGCGAGACGCAGGACGAATTCGCCGTCGCCAGCCAGCACAAGGCCGAAGCGGCGCAGAAAGCCGGCAAGTTCGCCGATGAAATCGTCGCGTTCACGGTGAAAACCCGCAAGGGCGACACCGTCGTCAATCAGGATGAATACATCCGTCATGGCGCCAGCATGGACGCGATGGGCAAATTGCGCCCCGCCTTCACCAAGGATGGTTCGGTGACCGCGGGCAATGCTTCGGGCCTGAACGACGGCGCGGCGGCGGTGCTGCTGATGACCGACAAAGAGGCAGAAAAGCGCGGCATCACGCCATTGGCCCGCATCGTGTCCTATGCCACCGCCGGTGTGGACCCGTCGATCATGGGCGTCGGCCCGATCCATGCCAGCCGCAAGGCGCTGGAGAAGGCCGGCTGGAAAGCCGCGGACCTTGATCTGGTCGAGGCGAACGAGGCGTTTGCCGCACAGGCCTGCGCGGTGAACAAGGACATGGGCTGGGACCCGGCCATCGTGAACGTCAACGGCGGCGCCATCGCCATCGGCCACCCCATCGGCGCGTCCGGCGCGCGCATCCTGAACACCTTGCTGTTCGAAATGCAGCGCCGCGGTGCCAAGCGCGGTCTGGCCACGCTGTGCATCGGCGGCGGTATGGGCGTCGCGATGTGCGTCGAACGGCCGTAACCGGTTCGCAGACCACGACGATCTAACGGAAAATTCAGGGGCATCTTCAGGGGTGCCCCTTTCTTTTGCCGCAGCGCGGAAAATGCGCGCAACAATATTGCGCCCGCGCGTTTCCCCGCGTAACAGAGTTACCAACGCTTTCACGCCATCAGGGAGGATATCATGGCTCGAGTTGCACTTGTCACCGGGGGGTCGCGCGGCATCGGCGCCGCCATTTCGCTGGCACTCAAGACCGCCGGCTGCAACGTCGCCGCGACATACGCTGGCAATGACGAGGCCGCCGCCAAGTTCACCGCCGAAACCGGCATCAAGACCTACAAATGGAACGTCGGCAATTACGACGAGTCGAAAGCCGGGATCGCGCAGGTCGAGGCCGACCTTGGCCCGATCGACATCGTGGTGGCGAATGCGGGCATCACCCGCGACGCGCCGTTCCACCGCATGACGCCGCAACAGTGGCAAGAGGTGATCGACACCAACCTGACCGGCGTGTTCAACACCGTGCACCCGATCTGGCCCGGCATGCGCGACCGCAAATTCGGCCGCGTCGTGGTGATTTCGTCGATCAACGGCCAGAAAGGCCAGTTCGGTCAGGTCAACTATGCTGCGACCAAGGCGGGCGATCTGGGAATCGTGAAAAGCCTCGCGCAGGAAGGCGCGCGGTTCAACATCACCGCCAACGCGATCTGCCCGGGCTATATCGGCACCGACATGGTGATGGCGGTGCCGGAAAAGGTCCGTGAAGGCATCATCGCCCAGATCCCCGCGGGCCGACTGGGCGAACCCGAGGAAATCGCGCGCTGCGTGGTGTTCCTGGCCGCCGATGACGCCGGGTTCATCAACGGCTCGACCATCTCGGCGAATGGCGCGCAATTCTTCGTCTGACCCGACATCTGTGCGTTCCTGCACAAATTCCGCGCCCGGATCGGTCTTTTCCGGTCCGGGCGCACGCTTTATCTGGGATGGCAAAGGAGAGCCATCATGTTGACCCAGATCCAAGGCCTGCACCACGTCACCTCTATCGCGTCTGGCGCGCAGGAAAACAGCGATTTCTTCACCAAGATGCTTGGCCTGCGCCGGGTCAAGAAAACCGTCAATTTCGACGCGCCGCAAGTCTATCACCTGTACTATGGCGACGAAACCGGCACCCCCGGCACCGTGATGACCTATTTCCCCTTCCCCCGGTCACGGCGCGGTCGTGCCGGCGCGGGCGAGGTCAGCGTGACCGCCTTTGCCGTGCCGCCGGGCAGCCTGCCATGGTGGGCCGAACGTTTTGCCACCTTTGGCGTCAAGGGCGTGGCACCGGAAACCCGCATGGGCGAAAACCGCCTGCGGTTTCAGGGCCCCGACGGCGATGGTTTCGCGCTGGTCGAAGCCGAAAGTGACAGCCGCACGCCCTGGACCGGCAATGGCGTGCCCGCCGATGTCGCCATCCGCGGTTTCCATTCCGCCGACATGCGGTTGCAGGACCGCGGCGCCACCGCCGAATTGCTGCGGTTCATGGGCTATACCGAGGCCGACAAGCAGGGCAGCGTGACGCGCTTTGTCCGCGCGGGCGGCAATGACGCGAACCGGATCGACATCGAAACCCTGCCGATGGCCACAATGGCGGAACAGGGTGCGGGGTCGGTGCACCATCTGGCCTTTGCCGTGGCGGACCGCGCCGCGCAACTGGCGGTGCGCAAGGGGCTGATGGACACCGGATGGCAGGTGACGCCGGTGATCGACCGCGATTATTTCTGGGCGATCTATTTCCGCACCCCCGGCGGCGTGCTGTTCGAGATTGCCACCAACGAGCCCGGGTTCAGCCGCGACGAGGATACCGCGTCGTTGGGTCAGGCCCTGAAACTGCCCACGAAACACGAACATCTGCGCGCCCAGCTTGAGGCGCGCTATCTGGAGCCGATCCGTGACTGACCCCGTGACTGACTATCACTATGCGGAAACCCCCGGCCCCGGCCCGCGCCTGTTCACCTTCCATGGCACCGGCGGCGATGCGCAGCAATTTCACCGGCTGGCCGCGCAACTGGTGCCGGGCGCGCATGTGATCAGCCCGGAAGGCGATGTGCTGGAACATGGCGCGCGGCGCTTTTTCCGGCGCACGGGCGAAGGCGTCTATGACATGGCGGACCTTGCCCGGCGCACCGATGCCATGGCGGATTTCATGGCCCGGCATCAGGGTGGCATGGCGTTCGGCTATTCCAACGGCGCGAATATCCTGGCCTCGGTCGCCTTTCAGCGGCCCGATCTGGTCACCCGCATCGCGCTGTTGCATCCGCTGATCCCGTTCACGCCCACGCCGCAAGCCGGGCTGGCGGGCCGCGCCGTACTGATCACCGCAGGGCGGCGTGACCCGATCTGCCCCGCGGCCCTGACCCAAACGCTGGCGGACTGGTTCACCGCGCAAGGCGCACAGGTCACCCTTCACTGGCACCCCGGCGGGCACAAGATTGCACCGCCGGAATTGGACGCGCTGGCCAGCTTCCTCAACCACCCTTGACGCTGGGGTGCCATCGGTTACGCCTGCGGCATCTGTGCCGGAGGGGTCATGTCGCGCGCCACGCTGATCGGGTTTTCCGCCATCCTGCTGTGGTCGGCGCTGGCGCTGTTGACCACGGCGACGGCCCCGGTGCCGCCCTTCCTGCTGAACACGCTGACCTTTGCCATCGGCGGGGCCATCGGGCTGGTCTGGGTGATCCGGGGTGGCGGGGTGCGGCGGTTGCGGCGGGTGGACTGGCGGATCTATGCCTTCGGCACGGCAGGGTTGTTCGGCTATCACGCGTTGTATTTCTCGGCGCTGCGGTTGGCCCCGGCGGCCGAGGCGGGGTTGATCGCCTATCTTTGGCCCCTGCTGATCGTGCTGCTGTCGGGGTTGTTGCCGGGGGAACGGCTGCGCGCCGGGCACATCATCGGGGCATTGCTGGGATTTGGCGGGGCCGCGATGATCGTGGGCGGCGGGGCCACCGGCTATGACCCCGCGCATCTGCCGGGATACCTGCTGGCCTTCGGCTGTGCGCTGACATGGGCGGCCTATTCGGTGATCTCGCGCCGATTGGGCCACGCGCCGACCGAAACGGTGGCGGTATTCTGTCTGGCCACGGCGGCGTTGTCGTTGCCGTTGCATCTTGCTTTTGAACAGACGGTCTGGCCGGTGACGCCCGCCGGGTGGCTGGCGGTCGCGGCCTTGGGGGCCGGTCCGGTCGGTCTGGCCTTCTATACTTGGGACATCGGCGTGAAACAGGGCGATATCCAGATGCTGGGCATCGCGTCCTACGCAGCGCCGCTGCTGTCGACGCTGGCGCTGGTCGCGGCAGGGCTGGC
>JBGSJU010000591.1:0-4663 GCA_041741655.1 Rhodobacterales bacterium | reverse complement strand
CACCGCCGCCCGTCAGCGCATCCCATGCCAGCCGCCCGGCGAAAGCGTCACGGATGACCCGCAGGTCGGTGGCCGCACCGGCCGGATCCGGCGCGCCATCTGCCAGCGCCTCGGCGACCCCACAATCATGGGCCATGGCCGCATCGACCGGCACCAGACATTCATCCCAGAACAGGCGCGCCTTGGCTTCCGGACGCGCAAAGGGCCGCAATCGCAGGCCTTCAACGGCAAGAATGACCTGCCCATCCGCCGCCATGTACTCGACATCGACGACAACACCTTCGGATGTGGCCGCAGCCAGCGCCAGACGGGCGCCTGTGATCGAACCGGCGCCATGGAACCGCATCCGGTCGATCCGGGTCGGCACCAGCGCGCCGGAGATTGCGTCCTTTGCCCCCGCCCGGTCCAGCAGGCCGACGATACCATGCAGGGCCGCATCCATCAGCGCCGGATCGATCAGGAAGGGCGCGCCCGGTTCGGCCCCGGCCAGCGCCACATCGGCGCTGCGACCGTCGGTCGTCACACGCATCAGCCGCGCGAACGCCGGGCCATAGTCCAGCCCGACCATGGCCAGATGGCGGTAAATCTCGCTTATCTCTGGGGTCGGAACCGCTGGCCCGGGGGCAATAGGGGCCCGTTTCGGCGTGTCGGCCGGCCCCGGGGCCAACCTTGCCGTGGCCACAGGCACCCAGGATGCCAGATCGCGGGTTTCCAGTGTCAGCCGCCGACTGCCGGCGTCATGGGTCAGACGGGTTGACGTGACCTGACCCGCGTCCAGCCGGACCGGCCTCAGGATGTCAAGATCGGTGATTTCAACGGATGATCCCGCGAGCACCTCGCGTCCAGCGGCCAGCATCATTTCGACGACCGCCGTTGCGGGCAAGATCGCCTGCCCGTGCACGCAATGGTCGGCCAGCCAAGGCAAACGGGTCAACGACAGTCCGCCGGTCCAGACCGCGCCGTCATCCGCGCTCCGGCTTCCCAACACCGGATGCCACGCCCGGCGCCCATAGACATCCGGGCCGTTCAACGCGAGTTCAAAACGTTGCCGGGTGAACGGATAGGGCGGCGTGCCAGACAAGGCGCCGGCCGGAACCGGTGCCGCATCGCCCAGCAATGGCGTTTCGTCCATTCGGGCATGGGCCGCCAGCGCATCCGCCGCGATGCGGCGCGCATCGCGCCGCTGGCCCCGCCCGTCTTCGAGGCTGGACAACAGCGTGATCGGTTGCGTGTCCCCTGCCCGGCTGGCCAGCGTTTCGCGCATGTTGCCGATCAACACGGGGCGGGGTCCGATTTCGATGCAGATGCCGACGCCTTCGGCGATCATGGCGTCGAAGGCCTGACGGAACCGCACGGTGTCGCGGGCATTGTGCCACCAGAATGCGGCGTTCAGGGTGTCGCCTTCGACCGGTTCGGCCCGTGCCGCGGACAGGAACGTGATCGGTGATGCAACGCCGCCAACTCCGGCCAGATCGGCCAACAGGCTGTCGCGCAACGGATCCAGCGCCGCCGAATGATAGGGATAACTGATCTTCAGCATCTTGCCGGCGATGCGGCGCGCCCGGGCGGCCCGCAACAGCAATTCCAGATCGGGACGCGGCCCGGCGAGGGTCACACTGTCACGCGCGTTGTCCGCGGCGATTGCAATGCCACGGCCGCCGATATCCGCAATCAGGCCAGCAGCCACGTCAACTTCGGTGGCCAGCGCGGCCATCGCGCCGGTGTCATACAGCATATCTAGCCGTTCGGCGCGGCAATGCACGATCCGGACCGCCGTTGCGAGGTCGATCTTGCCGGCGGCCCATGCGGCCGCAACCTCGCCCAGCGAATGGCCCAGCGTGACCTCGGGTCGAAGCCCCCACGCGGCGAGGGCGTCGGTCAATGCCACCTGCAGGGCAAAGATCAGCGGTTGCGCCACCGGTGCGCGCTCCAGCCGCTGCGCCAACTCCGGCGCATAAAGATGTGCGACCAAATCCTCGCCACCCAAGGCCCGGAACATTTTGGAAACGTTGTCGAACGTGGCGCGGAACACGGCGTCCTGCCGATGCAGATGCGTCCCCATGCCCGCCCATTGCGCGCCGTTGCCCGCATAGACAAACCCCACCTTCAGCGGGTCGCGCGCGGCAACGGTAGTAGCACCCGTTTCGACCAGCGCCGCAAGCTGTGTGGCCATGTCATCTGCGCCGTCGGCGACGACCACCGCCCGGTGGCGGTGCCGCGCAAGGCGGTGGTTGGCCATGGCAACCGCGGCGGCCAAGGCACCGGCATCATCTTCTGCGGCCCGATCCTGCCACGCCCGCGCCAGCGTCATGACCGCATCGGAACTGGACCCGGACAGCAACAACGCCGACGGCGGACGCCGGGTCGCCGCCTTGCGCGGCAACCCTTCGGACGCGGCGGAACGCACCACAACATGGGCATTTGCCCCACCGAAACCGAATGAATTGACCGCCATCAGCCAAGGCTGCGTCCGTGCCGGCAACGGCCGCGTGCGACGCACCAGATCCAGATTGAGCGCCGCGAAATCGATCGCGGGATTCAGCGTTTCGGCATGCAGCGACGCCGGGATCACCTGCTGTTCCAGCGCCATTTGCACCTTCAGCAACCCGACCAGCCCTGAGGCCGGTTCCAGATGACCGAAATTGGTCTTGACCGAACCGATGGGCAAGGCGGTCGCGCGCGCCTGCCCATAGACCGTGCCCAGTGCCCGCGCCTCGATCGGGTCGCCAACCGGGGTTCCGGTGCCATGCGCCTCGACATAGGCAAGCGCGTCGGGATCATGCACCAGCGTGCGCAGCGCCGAGGTCAGCAGTTCGGCCTGTCTTTCACCGGACGGCAGCGCCATGCCACTGGTGCGCCCATCCGTGTTGGTCAACGACCCGACGATGATTGACCTGACACGATCGCCATTGCGCCGGGCCAGATCGGCGCGCCGCAGCACGAAGACAACCGCGCCCTCGGACCGGACATAGCCGTCGGCCTCCGCCGCAAACGCCTGACATAGACCGCGCGGCGACAGCATCGACGCCTTGGAAAACCCCACAAAGGGAATCGGCGACAACAACAGGTTGACCCCAGCCACGATGGCGGTGTCGATTTCCCCAAGGACGATGGATTTTCGTGCCATATCAAGCGCGTAAAGCCCGGAAGAACAGGCCGTGTCCACCGTGAAGCTGGGCCCCCGCAAATCCCAGGTATAGGATATGCGGTTCGCCAGGATCGACAGCGTATTGCCGTGCATGAAATGCGCCTCGACAACGGACGGGTCGGCCAGACCCGCGGTGGAATGATCCGCCGCCGACGCGCCGACAAACACACCGGTGCGGTCCTTGACCAGCGTGCCGGGGTCGATCCCAGCGTGATCAAAGGCCTGCGCGACGGTTTCCAGCAACAGACGCTGCTGCGGGTCCATCTGGATCGCCTCGCGCGGGCTGATCCCGAAATGCGCGGCATCGAACAGAAACGGGTCCGCCAACAGCCCGGCGCGGGTGACATGGGTTTTTCCGGGCATGGCCGGGTCGGCGTCATGAAACCGGATCTGGCCCCAGCGGGTCGCCGGAATATCCGTGATGCAGCAGCGTTCGTGCAGCAAAACCTGCCACATGTCCGCAACATTTGCCGCACCGGGCAGCTGCGCCGCGTAACCGATAATACCGATATGGTCCCGCTCGGAATATGGGATCATGCCGCGGGCCTCCAGATCGAAAAAACGAAATTCTTATGCAACATTGGAATAGCTCTCACTTCATGATGCGTTTTATTTACTTATTTTTCAATCCGTTTTGCTGTACGTCCAACGTGGGCCGATCATGCTGCCAATGCGGACCACAAAGCAAGCTAAGGTTGTATTTCGGCCAAGATTGTCGGCGGGACTTGGCTGGTTGCATGTCATCTGTGCGCGAATTCACGCCGTTCCAGACGCGGAATGGCGTGACCGGCGCGACGTGCGCGATGCGTCGCATCAAGCAGGTTGACGTTCGAGCTATCGACATTTGTCGCAAACACCAGCGTTCCGACGTTGGTCGTAAGTTACGAAAAGGCGTTGAACGATCCGGCTGGAATTGTCAGCTTGCTGGCACAGTTCGCGGGGCTGGATGTTTCCGCGTTATCCCGTGCTGCTGCCGAGAAAGCCGTTCGCAACGGACCGGAAATATACCTCAAGTCCTCGCAGGTACTTTACGGCAAGGATTGATGTTCTCTGTTGGCAGAACATTTTCCAAGGCAAATCTTCACGCCCGATGTTCGGCCGCTGCCAGAATGCTATGCAGGCCCTGCGCATGCCAATCGGTGACCGTCGCCGCTTCCGGGCATAGATGCGCCTTGCGGGTTCCCAGCATTTGGCGCACCCCGGCATCGCTGATAGCAGGTCCCGAAAGGCGGATTTCGCCTTGGCAATGGTCGACCAGCATTTGCAAAACTTGCCGCATCGGGTCCGGGACCCCGTCGCTCGGCGGTGCAAGGCCGCGGCCGATGTGCAGAAGATCGAAGCGGTCGAATGGCAACCCGGTCCGCAGCAGGTCCGGCCCGGTGACCTCGATCAGCAGACAATCCACGGAAGGGTCGCACAGCAAGACCATCGCCTGATCGAAGACGGTCGCCGGCGGTGGCCGGCTGACGATCGATGCGCCGACAACCAACCGGGACGGGGTCGCTGCGCCCGGCG
>JBGSJU010000590.1:0-1744 GCA_041741655.1 Rhodobacterales bacterium | reverse complement strand
GTCTGGGAGGCGCTGCTGCGCATCCCGTCCGGCCATGTCACGACCTATTCGGAACTGGCCCTTGCTGTCGGCCACCCGCGCGCCGTGCGCGCCGTGGGCACCGCCGTCGGGCGCAACCCGGTGTCGTTCCTGATCCCCTGCCACCGCGCCTTGCGCAAATCCGGCGCCTTGGGGGGCTATCACTGGGGCCTGCCGGTGAAACGCGCCATGCTGGCTTGGGAAAGCGCCCGCGCCGAGGCCTGATGCGCCACGCGTGCGCGATCATGCCCGCAAACTTGCGCGGAAAGACGCCGATAGACGGCTTCCAAGCAATTGGGCAATCGCGCGGACTGGCGTATAAGCCGCATCAAGCGTGCAACGCATAACAAATCCAGAGCAGAGGCCACCAAATGATCCTGTCCCGCATATCCCTGATTGCCGCACTCGCGGCCGTGACCCTGACCGCAGCCTGCGAAGATCCCGGTGCCCCCGGCACGGGTCAGCCCGGCGACAAGACCCAGCAGGGCGTCATTGCCGGTGGCCTTCTGGGCGCCGTGACCGGCGCGCTGGTGTCGGACAACCGCGGCGCGGGGGCGATCAAGGGCGCGGTGCTAGGCGCCAGTGCTGGGGCAGCGTTGGGCTATTCGCTGGACAAGCAGGAAGCCGAATTGCGCAGCCAACTGGGCGGCGGGGCGACGATCACCAACACCGGCGACCGGTTGATCGTGACCATGCCGCAGGACATCCTGTTCCCCACCGACAGCGCCACCCTGAACCCGTCGATCCGGGTAGACCTGCAAACCGTCGCGCGCAGCCTGATGAACTATCCGGCGTCCACCGTGCAGGTACTGGGCCATACCGACAACACCGGCTCGGTCGCCTACAACTATGACCTGTCGCAGCGCCGCGCCGCCGCCGTTTCCTCGGTGCTGATCGGGTCGGGCGTCCCCGCCACCCGCATCCAGAGCGTCGGGCGTGGCATGGACCAGCCGGTGGCGTCGAACGCGTCCGCCGAAGGCCGCGCCCGGAACCGCCGCGTCGATATCGTGATCCTGCCCAACGCCTGATCGCGGTTACAGCGGATTGGCGATTTCGATCAGATTGCCGTCCGGGTCACGCAGGTAAATCGACAGGATGGGGCCCTGCGCGCCAGTACGGCGCACGGGGCTTTCTTCGACAGGGATGCCGTTGATCGCCAGATGCACCTGCCAGTCTGCCAGCGGTGTGTCCGACAGGAAACACAGATCTGCCGACCCCGGCGTGACGTGCGCCGCCTTCGGGTCGAACGGTCCGCTTGCGGGATGCAGGTTGATCTTCTGGGCGCCGAACATCAGCGCATGACGGGGACTGCCGCCCGCAGGAATGAACGTTTCGGCCCGCATCCCCAGCACGTCGGTGTAAAACGCCAGCGTCGCCGGAATATCCGCCACCGTCAGCACCAGATGATCCAGCGATGTCAGCCGGAGTGTTGCCATCTTGTCGGTCCTTCGTGCTGCGCCTAATGTCACGTCATGGCTAATGACCCCCCACCACCCCGTCAAACCGAGATCATCCGCGATGTGATGGATCCGGCGCGCGGGCAGGCCTTGCAGGTTACGCTGGGGGTGCCGGTGACGGTCGCGGATGGCGCCGCTCTGCCGCCGTTCTTTCACCAGATCCATTTCTGGTCCCCCGAACCGCCCGAAAGGCTGGGCCGTGACGGCCATCCGAAAACCGGGCTGGGGTTGATCCCCGACCTTGGCCTGCCGCGCCGGATGTGGGCGGG
>JBGSJU010000589.1:0-2578 GCA_041741655.1 Rhodobacterales bacterium | reverse complement strand
CTGCCGCGCCGGTCGCCGCCGTTGCCGCAGCGCCTGCCGCAGTCCCGGTCCCGGCCAAACCGGTGGCCGCGATGCCAACAGGCCCGTCCACCGACACCGTGCTGAAGATGTACGAAGGCCGCGCCTATACCGAGGTCAAGCTGGACGGCATGCGCAAGACCATTGCCGCGCGCCTGACCGAGGCCAAGCAGACCATCCCGCATTTCTATCTTCGCCGCGATATCCGGCTGGATGCGCTGATGGCGTTCCGCGCCGACCTGAACGCCAAGCTGGACAAGCGCGGCGTGAAACTGTCGGTCAATGATTTCATCATCAAGGCTTGCGCGATGGCGCTGCAAGCCGTGCCCGATGCCAATGCCGTCTGGGCCGGCGACCGGATCCTGAAACTGACGCCGTCCGATGTGGCGGTGGCGGTGGCAATTGACGGCGGGCTGTTCACCCCGGTCTTGCGCGATGCGCACCTGAAATCGCTGTCGGCCCTGTCCACGGAAATGAAGGATCTGGCCGCCCGCGCCAAGGCGCGCAAGCTGGCGCCTGGCGAATATCAGGGCGGCAGTTTCGCGATTTCCAACCTTGGCATGTTCGGGATCGACAATTTCGACGCGGTCATCAACCCGCCACATGGCGCGATCCTGGCCGTCGGGGCCGGTGTGAAGAAACCCGTCGTGACCGGCGACAAGGTCGAGATCGCCACCGTGATGTCGGTGACGCTGTCGGTGGATCACCGGGTGATCGATGGCGCGTTGGGGGCGCAGCTGTTGCAGGCGATCCTCGACAATCTGGAAAATCCTTTGGCGATGCTGGCCTGAGATAGTGGCCTGAGAAACTGGCCTGAAATGCTTGCCTGACTTGGGCCAGCCGCAGGGCCCACAGTGATCCAGATCATGATACGGCACCCCTGTTGCATGGCAGTGTAACGCACGTCATGCACAGGAGTCGGACATGGACTGGAAAGCGGAACTCAAAGGGCTGTCAACGGGTATGGCCGATCACGGCACGGCAAGCCCCGCAACGGCGCAAGGCTTTGGCGCGCTGCATCACGCGGCCACGACAGCGGGTGCGCTGGACGGCAAGACCAAGGAGTTGCTGGCCCTTGCCATCGCGATTTCAAAGCAATGCGTCGGCTGCATCGCGTTTCACCTCCCCGCCTGCAAGGCAGCCGGTGCCACCCGGGCCGAGGTGGTCGAGGTGGTCGATGTCTGCATCCTGATGGGCGGCGGACCCGGCTATGTCTATGGCCTCAAGGCGATCGAGGCTTGGGACACAATCACAAGCTGAAACAAGGATCGCTGGCAGCCGGGCGCCGCGGTTGGTGCCCGGCAGGGTCAGCCGCGCAGGATCTGGTCCATTTCCACCGCGGGGTTGGAACAGCCGGCTTCTCCCACCACCTTGGCTGGCACGCCCGCCACGGTGGTTTTGGGTGGCACCTCGTGCAGCACCACGGACCCGGCGGCGATGCGCGAGCATTGGCCGACGCGGATATTGCCCAGCACCTTGGCCCCGGCCCCGATCAACACGCCATCGCCAATTTTCGGATGGCGGTCGCCATCTTCCTTGCCGGTGCCGCCCAGCGTGACGGAATGCAGCATCGACACGTTGTTGCCCACGACCGCCGTTTCCCCGATCACGATCGCATGGGCATGGTCGATCATGATGCCACGACCGATCCGGGCGGCCGGGTGGATATCGACACCGAACACCTCGGAACAGCGCATCTGAAAGAAATAGGCCATGTCACGGCGGCCTTCGCGCCACAGCCAATGCGCCACGCGGTAGGCCTGCACCGCCTGAAACCCCTTGAAGAACAACAAGGGTTGCAGGAACCGGTGGCAGGCCGGGTCGCGGTCGAACACCGCGACGATATCGGCCCGCGCCGCCAGCGCGATATCCGGATCACCGCGAAACGCCGCATCCGAGATCTCGCGCACCAGCTGTTCCGACATTTCGCCCGACGCGAGTTTCAGCGCGATCCGGTAGGCCAGCGCGCATTCGATGCTGTCGTGATGCAGCACCGAACTATGCGCCAACCCGCCCAGCAGGGGTTCGGCGCGCACCATATCCTCGGCTTCCGCGCGGATGCGGGTCCAGACCGGGTCGAAATCCGGCAGGGGTTTCAGGTGTTCAGGCATCGATGGCTCCTGTCGCTGTTGGCAGAAAGGATACGCCGTTGGAGCCCGAAGTAAAGACAGCGCCAGCATCGTCCCCCTATGGCAAGGCCAGCCGGGCAACCGCTCCCGCCCCGAAACGGGCGGATATCTGTGCAATTTCAACCGTGTAACCCGCAGACGCATCCGTCGCGCGCAGGGCCGCCGGATAGGTCCATTGCGGCACCGTCAGGATCGCCTCACGCACCAGCCGCGCCCCATCAAGGATGCGCAGGCGATACAGCTCGGCCTCCTCGCCCAACGGCACCTCGAACCCGTCCCAACCATCACCGTCGATCCGGGTACGCCGGATCCAGGTCAGCGCCAGATCGCCCGCGATATCCCGCGCCCGCAGATGCACCGGCGACAGCGGCCGCAGACCCAGCCCGGCAAAGGCGGCAGTGATGTCGACGTAGGACGGATCGGCCAGCGCG
>JBGSJU010000588.1:0-4546 GCA_041741655.1 Rhodobacterales bacterium | reverse complement strand
GTTGCCATGCTGGCCTCCATGCAATTGTCTATGCAATTGCATGTCACCCATCACCGGGTCTGATCAACCGAAGATGCTGATTTTGTTAGGTAATTCCACCGTCAGCATGGGTCAGCAAGGCCGTATGATCTGATTAGAAGGCAGCTGCTCTATCCAGCTGAGCTACGGGACCGTGGCACGGATATGCGGCAAGCGCGGGTTTGGTGCAAGTTTCAGATGGTTTTGGTCATGAAAACAGAATTCGGATCGGGCCCATATCCGACAAATGGGCCACATTCCTGAAACCCCATGCGGGCGTAAAGCGTCCGGGCTGCCACGAAACTGGGCTGCGCGCCGGTTTCCAGCGACAGCCGCGTGATGCCCTCCGCCCGCGCCGCCGCGATCAGGTGTTCGACCATCGCGCGTGCCAGACCACGCCCGCGATATTCGGACAGCACATGCATGGATTTCACCTCGGCATGGTCCGGGTCGATGCGCTTGATCGCTCCCATCCCCACCACGCGGCCCTCGTCGCGCATCACGAAGAACCGGATACCCGGGGCGGCCAGCCGGTCGGCGGGCAACATGTGGATCGATTCGGGTGGCGTGTCGGCGTGCATGGCCGCGGTGTGGCGCTGGTGCAGCAGGGTCAGGTCGTCCTGCACCGGGTGTTCTTCGGCGATGGTGATCATGGGGGCACCTCCTGCCTGCTTGATGGCATGTCCCGCGTCCGCGATAGCATGCCATGTCCCGCGCCGGGGACAAGAGGTCGCGCCCACTGGACAGCACCGGACCCGGCTGTCAGTTACCAGGGCATGATCCAAACGCAAAGGTCCAGACCATGCGCCGTTTCCCCCCCGACCGCATCGTCTGCCTGACGGAAGAAACCGTCGAAACCCTGTATCTGCTGGGCGAGGATGCCCGCATCGTCGGTGTGTCCGGCTATGCGGTGCGCCCCGCCCGCGTGCGCCGCGAAAAGCCGCGCGTGGCGGCCTTTACCTCGGCCGATATCCCAAAAATCTTGGCGCTCGAGCCGGATCTGGTGCTGACATTCAGCGATCTTCAGGCCGATATCGCCGCAGCGCTCTTGCGCGCAGGCGTGACGGTGATGGCCTATAACCAGCGCGACATCGCCGGCATTTTCGCCATGATCCGCCATCTGGGTGCCATGGTGGGGCAGGATGCGCGGGCCAGCGCGCTGGTCGATGGCTATCGTCGGCGGTTGGACAGCATTGCCGCGGCTACACCGGCCCATCGCCCGACCGTCTATTTCGAAGAATGGGACGACCCGATGATTTCCGCGATCCACTGGGTGTCGGAACTCATCAGCATCGCGGGCGGGCGCGACGTGTTTGCCGACATCGCCGCGCAGAAATCCGCCCGTGACCGCATCGTGACATCCGATCAGGTCATCGCCGCAGCGCCGGATGTGATCATCGGGTCATGGTGCGGCAAGAAACTGCGCCCCGAGAAAATCGCGGCGCGCCCTGCGTGGCAGGCAATCCCGGCAGTCGCTGCGGGCCGCATCGTCGAGGTGAAATCGACGCTGATCCTGCAACCGGGGCCTGCGGCACTGACCGACGGGCTGGACGGGATCGTCGCCGCGCTGCGCTGCTAGTGCGTCCAGGCACCGCGGCGGTTGGTGGCGAAATTTTCACCATAGCCCATGGCGCGGATGTTGGGCTTGCGCGGTTTCGGCTCGACCACCACGACATCCAGCCCCTTGTCGCGGGCGTATTCCTTGGCGGCGTCCAGCGTGTCGAACGACAGCCGCACCTGCGCCTGCGTGTCGCTGCTGGAGGTCCAGCCCATCAGGGGATCAACCTCGCGCGCCGTGGCGGGCATGAATTCCAGCACCCAGTCCTGCGTCTTGGCCAGACCCGATGACATGGCGGTCTTGGCGGGGCGGTAGATGCGCGCGTTCATGAAACACCTCTTGGTCTGCGCCCTGCTTATGCGCCAGCACGGGCGGCTTTTCAACCGCGCTGCGGCGATCAGAAATCGAACAGATCGTCCAGAAAGCTGCCGCGTTTCTTCTTGCGGTAGCCGTCGCTGTCCACCGGTGCCCGGTCATCATGACCACGCGGCGGCGTCTGTGCGGCCCGGTCGTCATAGCCTCGCGGCACTGGCGCGCTTTGCGCCGCGGCGCGGTCGATGATCTTGTCCAACTCGCCCCGGTCCAGCCAGACACCCCGGCATTGCGGGCAATAGTCGATCTCCACCCCGGACCGTTCGGCGATCACAAGCGGGTTTCCGTCGATGGGACATTTCATGGCTAGCTCCTGTTCGCGGTATGCTCGCAGGACATAGGATCCCGCGTGGCGCATTTCACCCCCTGCCGATGGCGTTGCGCGCCCTTGATCGCCGCCGAAAAGGGATCATCTTGTCGATATCGCAGGCCAAGGATCACCCGATGCACAACAACCGCGCCGATCACCTGACCGTTCTGCCACCCGAAACGATCCGGTCCAGCAACCCCCGCATGGCGCGGGAAAAGCTGGAAGGCGGGCGGCGGTTTGTCATGCATTCGGATTTCAGGGCGGCAGGCGACCAGCCAACGGCGATTGCCGAACTGTCCGAAGGGATCGTATCGGGCGAACGCAATCAGGTGCTGCTGGGCGCCACCGGCACCGGCAAGACATTCACCATGGCCCGCGTGATCGAGGAAACGCAGCGCCCCGCCATCATCCTTGCGCCGAACAAGACGCTGGCGGCGCAGTTGTATGGCGAATTCAAGGGGTTCTTCCCCGAAAACGCCGTGGAATATTTCGTGAGTTACTACGACTATTACCAGCCCGAAGCCTATGTGCCGCGCACCGACACCTACATCGAAAAAGAATCGCAGATCAACGAACAGATCGACCGGATGCGCCATTCGGCCACCCGGGCGCTGTTGGAACGCGACGATGTGATCATCGTGGCGTCCGTGTCCTGCATCTACGGCATCGGGTCTGTTGAGACCTATTCCGCCATGACGCAAGACCTGTTCGTGGGCCAACCCTATGACCTGCGACAGGTGATCGGCGAATTGGTGGCGCAAGCTTACCGGCGAAACGACGCCGCGTTCCAGCGCGGCAGTTTCCGGGTGCGCGGCGATGCGGTGGAATTATGGCCGGCCCACCTTGAAGACCGGGCGTGGCGGTTTTCCTTCTTTGGCAATGATCTGGAATCGATCACCGAATTCGATCCCCTGACCGGCCACAAGACCGACACATTCGACAAGGTGCGCATCTACGCCAATTCGCATTACGTCACGCCGCGCCCAACCCTGCAACAGGCCACCAAGGGCATCCGGTTGGAACTGGCGCAGCGGCTGAAACAACTGACCGAAGAGGGCAAGCTGCTGGAGGCGCAGCGGTTGGAACAGCGGACAAACTTCGATCTGGAAATGCTGGAGGCAACGGGTGTCTGCAACGGGATCGAGAATTACTCGCGCTATCTGACGGGGCGCGCGCCGGGTGAACCGCCGCCCACGCTGTTCGAATTCATCCCGGACAATGCGATCGTGTTTGCGGACGAATCGCACGTGTCCGTGCCGCAGATCGGCGGCATGTATCGCGGCGACTATCGGCGCAAATTCACGCTGACCGAACATGGCTTCCGCCTGCCGTCCTGCACCGACAACCGACCCCTGAAATTCGAGGAATGGGACGCCATGCGGCCGCAATCGGTGTTCGTGTCGGCGACGCCGTCGGCCTGGGAACTGGAACAGGCGGGCGGCGTTTTCACCGAACAGGTGATCCGGCCCACGGGCTTGCTGGATCCGGTGGTGGAAATCCGTCCGGTGTCGATGCAGGTCGATGACCTGCTGGATGAAATCCGCAAGGTGGCGTTGCAGGGCCTGCGCGTGCTGGTTACCGTGCTGACCAAGCGCATGGCCGAGGACCTGACCGAATACCTGCACGAACAGGGCATCCGCATCCGCTATATGCACAGCGACATCGACACCATCGAACGCATTGAAATCCTGCGCGACCTGCGGCTGGGCGCGTTTGACGTGCTGGTGGGTATCAACCTGCTGCGCGAGGGGCTGGATATCCCCGAATGCGGGTTGGTCGCCATTCTGGATGCGGATAAAGAGGGGTTCCTGCGATCGGAAACCTCGCTGATCCAGACCATCGGGCGAGCGGCGCGCAACGTCGATGGCCGGGTGATCCTGTATGCCGACCGCATGACCGGCAGCATGGAACGCGCCATCGGCGAAACCAACCGCCGCCGCGAAAAGCAGCACGCCTATAACGTGAAGCACGGCATCACGCCGACGACGGTGAAGAAGAACGTCGAGGATGTGCTGGCGGGCCTCTGGCAGGGCGATACCGATCAGGCGCGGATCACCGTCAAGGTCGATCAGCCGATGGTGGGATCGAACCTTGCCGCGCATCTGGACGCCCTGCGGCTGCAGATGCGCAAGGCCGCCGAGAATCTGGAGTTCGAAGAGGCGGCGCGGTTGCGCGACGAGGTCAAGCGGCTGGAAGCCGTCGAACTCGCCATCGCCGATGACCCGCTGGCCCGGCAGTCCGCGGTGGATGAGGCGGTCGAGGACGCCGTGTCGCGCAAGGGGCGCAGC
>JBGSJU010000587.1:0-3155 GCA_041741655.1 Rhodobacterales bacterium | reverse complement strand
GAAATGGCCCAATGACGTGCTCTTGAACGGCGGCAAGGTCGCGGGGATCCTGTTGGAAAGCAGCGGGGGCCTGCTGGTGATCGGGGTGGGCGTCAATCTGGCCGCCGCCCCGGATGCCGACGCGGTCGAACCGGGTGCGCTGCGCCCGGTATCGCTGGCGGAAACCGGGGCGCGCATCACCCCCGAGGATTTTCTGACGCATCTCGCGGCCCGCTATGCTGCGTGGGAAGCGCGATTTGCCGCCGAAGGCTTCGCCCCCATCCTGGCCGCATGGCTGGCCCATGCCGCCCGCCTTGGCGAACAGATCACCGCGCGCACCCCACGTGACAGCTATGATGGCCGGTTCGACACGGTGGATGAAGCGGGTAATCTGGTGCTGACCACCTCTGCGGGCCGCATCGTGCTGCCCGCAGCCGAGGTGCATTTCTGACGGACCACGGGAAAGGGCAGACCATGCTTTTGTGCATCGACACCGGTAATACCAACACCGTCTTTTCGATCTGGGACGGCACGCAATTCCTGTGCACGCTGCGCGCGTCCACCGAACATCAGCGCACGGCGGACCAGTATTTTGTCTGGCTGTCCACCCTGCTGGAACATCACCGCATCCCGTGGGACATCGACGCCGTCATCATCTCGTCCACCGTGCCGCGCGTGGTGTTCAACCTCCGCGTTCTGGCGGACCGCTATTTCAACTGTCGCCCGCTGGTAGTGGGCAAACCCGACTGCCTGCTGCCTGTGATGCCGCGCGTCGATCAGGGCACCACGGTGGGGCCGGACCGGTTGGTGAACACGGCGGGCGCGTTCGATCGGCATGGCGGCAACCTGATCGTGGTGGATTTCGGCACCGCCACCACCTTTGACGTGGTCGATGACGATGGCGCCTATGTCGGCGGCGTGATCGCGCCCGGCGTCAACCTGTCGCTGGAGGCGCTGCACATGGCCGCCGCCGCGCTGCCGCATGTCGATATCTCGAAACCGCAGGGCGTCATCGGGCGCAACACGGTCGCCTGCATGCAATCGGGCATCTTCTGGGGCTATGTCGGGCTGGTCAAGGAAATCTGCACCCGCATCAAGGCAGAACGTGACCGCGATATGCGCATTATCGGCACCGGGGGGCTTGCATCCCTCTTTGGCGCGTCGGATGTGCTGTTCGACAGTATCGAGGACGATCTGACCATTCATGGCCTGACGGTCATTCACAAGTATAACAAGGAACAGGGCAACGTATGAGCAATGAGCGGCTGATCTATCTTCCCCTTGGCGGCGCCGGGGAAATCGGGATGAATTGTTACGTCTACGGCTATGGCGCCCCCGAGGCCGAACGGCTGATCGTGGTCGATCTGGGCGTCACATTCCCCGATATGGATGGCAGCCCCGGGGTGGACCTGATCCTGCCCGATGTCGCCTGGCTGGCCGAACGCAAGGATCGCATCGAGGCGGTGTTCATCACCCATGCGCATGAAGATCATCTGGGCGCGATTGCGCATCTTTATGACCTGCTGGGCCGCCCGCGCATCTATGCCCGCGCCTTCACCGCCAATCTGGGGCGGCAGAAAATGGATGAACACGGCCATGATCCCAAGGCGATCAAGACGGTGTCCAAATGGCCGCAGATGACCGCCGCCGGCCCGTTCAACGTGGGCTTCCTGCCGATTTCGCATTCGATCCCCGAAAGCGCGGGCCTGGTTATCGAGACGCCCGCGGGCCGCATCATCCATACCGGCGATTTCAAGCTGGACCGCAACCCCGTGGTGGGCGAAGCGTTCGACCCCGATCTCTGGGCCGAGGCGGCGAAGGGCGGGGTCAAGGCGCTGGTCTGCGATTCGACCAACGTGTTCTCGCCGCTGCCGGGACGGTCGGAATCGACGCTGGGCGGCAACATCGAAGCTTTGGTGCTGGCCGCCAAGGGCCGCGTGGTGGCAACCACCTTTGCGTCCAACGTCGCGCGCCTGAAAACGCTGGCCGATGCGGGCGAACGGGCCGGGCGGTCGATCTGCCTGATGGGCCGCGCCATGCGCCGCATGGTCGAGGCGGCGGTGGAAACCGGCGTGCTGACATCCTTTCCGTCGGTGGTCGCCCCCGAAGATGCCGCGCAATTGCCGCGGGAAAACATCATGTTGATCGTCACCGGCAGCCAGGGCGAACGCCGTGCGGCGTCGGCGCAACTGGCGGCGGGCAAATACAACGGCATCGATCTGAAAGAGGGCGATCTGTTCCTGTTCTCATCGAAAACCATTCCGGGCAACGAAAAGGGCGTGATCAAGATCATGAACCAGTTGTCGGAAAAGGGTGTCGATGTGGTGGATGACGCAGGCGGGCTTTATCATGTGTCCGGCCATGCCAACCGCCCCGATCTGGAAGAAATGCATGCGTTGATCCGCCCGCAGATCGTGATCCCGATGCACGGAGAACACCGCCATCTGCGCGAACATGCCCGCATCGCCGCCTCCCACGGGATGCAGTCCATTGTGGCGGTCAATGGCATGATCGTATCGCTGGAAGGCAATGCGCCCAAGGTCGCGGGTTATGTCGAAACCGGCCGCACTTATCTGGACGGGTCCGTATTGGTCGGCGCGCTGGACGGGGTGGTGCGCGACCGCATCCGCATGGCGCTGAACGGGCATGTGATGGTCAACGTCATTCTGGACGAGAACCACGAACCCTTGGGCGAGCCGTGGTGCGAAGTGCGCGGGTTGTCGGAAACCGGGCGGTCCAAGGCGCCGCTGGTCGAGGTGCTGGAGGCCGATCTGGACCAATGGCTGCGGCGCGCGTCCGACAAGGTGCTGAAGGATGACGACAAGGTCGAAGAGGCGCTGAAACGCGTGACCCGCCAGACCGCCATGGACGAGATCGGCAAGAAACCCGAGGTGACGGTGGTCATCAGCCGCCTGACCTGAGGCGCGAAAAAAGGGTGGGTGCCATGCACCCACCCCTATCTTTTTCCACGCGGCGCCTTCAGGCGCTGCGGCGTTCTTCGAAACTCAGCGCGATGAATTCGGGCAGGTGATCCCCCAGACCCAAGACCTGCGGATCGCGGCCGCGCGATTGATCGCGACGCTCCGGATCGCGGCGTTCAGGCGCCCGGCGTTCAGCACGTTCCACTGGTGCGGCGCGTTCGCTGCGTTCCTCTGGCGCGGCACGGTCGGGCACCA
>JBGSJU010000586.1:0-5013 GCA_041741655.1 Rhodobacterales bacterium | reverse complement strand
CGGCGCATCCGACCCCGACGGCAGGATCAACGCGCCGGGATCGCGGATCGCCTCGGTGCCGGGGTTGCGCAGCACGCGCAGGAATTCCAGCCGTTCGTAATCGGCAGCCAGCCGCACCCGCAGACGGCCACTTGGGTCTTCGGCCACTTGGCCCACCAAAAGCCCGGCCGGGAACACCCCGCCATCGCCCGCCGACACCACCCGGTCGCCGGGGCGCACGCGGTCGGCGTTCTCCAGAAATCCGATGGCGGGGGCGGCGGTATTGTCGCCGGTCACCAGCGCGGCTTGGCCCGACGGCTGGATGCGCACCGGGATCCGGCTGGATGTATCGGTCAACAGGACGACACGGGCGGTTTTCTGCCCCACGCCAGAGATGCGCCCGACCAGACCGATCCCGTCCATGGCGGCCCAGCCATCCTTGATGCCGTCACGCACGCCGACGTTCAACAGCACCGACTGGCGGAACGGCGATCCGCTATCCGCCAACACAACCCCGGTCACATGGGTCAGTTTCGGGTCAAGCCGCACATTATTCAGGTCCAGCAGGCGGGCATTTTCCTGTTCCAGTTGCAGCGCCGCCTCTTTCCACGCCTTCATCTGCTGCAATTCGCGGCGCAGTTCCTGATTCTGCGCCACGATGCGCTGATAGCTTTGGAAATCCTGCAGCAGCGCGATCGTGGCCGAGACCGGTGTCATCACCCAATCCATGCTGGGCACCACGCGGTCCACTACGCGGGCGCGCAACTGTTCGACGCGCGGGCTGTCGATGCGCCAGACCAGAAACAGGGCCGCCAGACACAGGATCAGCAACCCCAGCCCCAGACGCCGGAGCGGGGCGATGAAATCCTCGCGGTCGGTGCGGTCGCGGGCCACGGAACCTCCGGATCAGGTCGTGCAGGGATGCAGTTCAGCTATCGTAGTCGATAGCGTGACGCAGTTGCTTTTCATATTCCAGCGCCTTGCCGGTTCCCAGCGCAACACAGTTCAGGCTTTCATTGGCGATCGACACCGACAACCCGGTCTGTTCGCGCAACGCCAGATCCAGATCGCCCAGCAGCGCGCCGCCGCCGGTCAGCATCACGCCCCGGTCCACGATGTCGGCGGCCAGATCGGGCGGGGTGGCTTCCAGCGCGGTCATGACCGCCTCGCAGATCTGCTGCACGGGTTCCGACAGCGCTTCGGCGACCTGGGCCTGATTGATCTCGGTTTCCTTGGGCACGCCGTTCAAAAGGTCGCGGCCACGGATCATGATCGATGTGCCACGGCCGTCATCGGGCATCCGCGCGGTGCCGATCGAGGTCTTGATGCGTTCGGCGGTCGCCTCGCCCACCAGCAAATTGTGCTGGCGCCGCAGGTAGGAAATGATCGCCTCGTCCATCCGGTCGCCGCCGACGCGGACGGACCGGGCATAGACGATGTCGCCCAAGGACAGCACCGCCACTTCGCTGGTGCCGCCGCCGATGTCCACGACCATGTTGCCGGTGGGATCGGTGATCGGCATACCCGCCCCGATGGCTGCCGCGATGGGTTCCGCGATCAGGCCCGCCTTGCGCGCGCCGGCCGATAGCACCGATTGCCGGATCGCGCGCTTTTCCACCGGCGTCGCGCCATAGGGCACGCAGACGATGATCTTGGGTTTGGAAAAGGTGGACCGTTTGTGGACCTTGCGGATGAAATGCTTGATCATCTCTTCGGCCACGTCGAAATCGGCGATCACACCGTCGCGCATCGGGCGGATCGCCTCGATGGACCCGGGCGTGCGACCCAGCATCAGCTTGGCGTCCTCGCCGACCGCCAGCACCTTCTTGACGCCATCCTTGACGTGATAGGCCACGACGGATGGTTCCGACAGCACGATGCCCTTGCCCTTGACGTAGATCAGCGTGTTCGCCGTTCCAAGGTCGATGGCCATGTCTGCCGAAAACAGGCCCGGCAGGTAATCGAAGATTGACATGAAGGTGTTCCGTGCTGCGAGAGGGCGGTGCGAGGCTTTGGTGCGCGACTGGGATGTGGCGCTGTGTGGTGAAATCAGGTTCGGGTCCGCGACTCTGTCGAGCCCGGAATCCATCGGTGTATAGGCGCGTCCGCGCGCGGGATAAAGGGCAGACCTGCCGCGTTCCGGCACCAATCCGCGCAAGCCCGGCTTGTCTGGGGTCCGGGCGCGGGATAGAGCGTGCGGATGCTGTCTTATCAACACCTGTATCATGCCGGAAATCCGGCCGATGTGCACAAGCACGCGGCGCTGGCGTGGATGCTGGACTATCTGACGCAGAAACCCAAACCGCTGACCTATATCGAAACCCACGCCGGGCGCGGCATCTACAATCTGGACGCGCCCGAGGCGGTCAAGACCGGCGAGGCCGCCGCCGGTGTTGCGCGATTGCTGCCGCGTTTCGCGCCCGGTCACCCTTATGTGCGGGCGGTGGCGGCGGTGCGGGCCGAATTTGGCCCGCGGTCCTATCCCGGATCGCCCTTGCTGGCGGCATCGCTGTTGCGCCCCGATGACCGGATAGAACTGGCCGAATTGCACCCGCAGGAAGAGGCCGCGCTGCGCGTGACCATGGCCGCGACGCAGGCGCTGGTGCACAAGGTGGACGGGTTTTCGCTGGCACACAGCCTGTGCCCGCCGCTGCCACGGCGCGGGTTGCTGCTGATTGATCCGTCCTACGAGGTGAAGGAGGATTACGAAACGATCCCCCAGATCATCGCCGCGCTGCACCGCAAATGGAACGTCGGCATCATCGTGCTGTGGTATCCGATCCTGCTGTCGGGCGCGCATGCCCCGATGCTGGCGGCGCTGCGCGAGGCCCGCATGACAGATTGTCTACGCCACGAGGTGCATTTTCCTCCGGTCCGACCAGGGCACCGGATGGTCGGGTCGGGCCTGTTCGTGGTCAATGCACCCTGGGGGCTGGACGCGGAATTTGCCCGGTTGAATAGCGTGTTTGCGCGGTGAAGGCGCAAGGGGGGCGCTGCCCCCTCGGCCCTTGCGGGCCTCACCCCCCGGGATATTTTTGAACCGAAGAAGCCGGGGGCGCGCAGCTGACCCGCCGTTCCGGTTCAGTGCAGGTCGCGGTAGCTGACTTCGGCGCGGTCGCTGCCGCCCTTTTCGCGCCGCACGATCAGCCGGTTCAGCGCGTTGACATAGGCCTTGACCGAGGCGACGACCGTGTCGGTATCCGCCGATTGGCCGGTGGCGATGCGCCCGTCTTCCTCGACCCGGACCGACACCGTGGCCTGCGCATCGGTGCCTTCGGTCACGGCATGCACCTGATAGAGTTGCAACCGCGCCTTGTGCGGCCACAGCATCTTGACCGCGTTGAAGGCCGCATCCACCGGGCCGTCGCCGGTGGCATCGGTGCTGTGATCCACCCCGTCGATGGTCAGCGTTAGCTCCGCCTCCTGCGGGCCGTCGGTGCCGCAGACCACGCGCAGGCGTTTCACCTGCAAGGTATCGGCGTCCGCGTTGATGATATGGTCATGCACCAGCGCAATCAGGTCGTCGTCATAAACCTCTTTCTTGCGGTCGGCCAAGGCCTTGAACCGCACGAACACGTCGTTCAACTGGTTGTCGGCCAGATCGAACCCCAGTTCCTTCATCTTGGACCGCAAAGCGGCGCGGCCTGAATGTTTGCCCATGGCGATATTGTTCGCGGTCAAGCCGATATCCTCGGGGCGCATGATCTCGAACGTCTCGACGTTCTTCAGCACGCCGTCCTGATGGATGCCGCTTTCATGCAGGAACGCGTTCTTGCCAACGATGGCCTTGTTGAACTGCACCGCAAAGCCCGACACCGAGGCGACGCGGCGCGAGAGGTTCATGATGCGGGTGGTGTCGATGCCGGTCTGATAGGGCAGGATATCCTGACGCACCTTCATGGCCATCACCACCTCTTCCAGTGCGGTGTTGCCGGCGCGTTCGCCCAGACCGTTGATGGTGCATTCGATCTGGCGCGCGCCGGCCTCGACCGCGGCCAGCGAATTGGCCGTCGCCATGCCCAGATCATTGTGGCAATGCGTGGCGAAAGTGATGGTGTCCGCGCCCGGCACCCGCGCGCGCAACATGGCGATGAGGGCGGCGGATTCGCGCGGATAGGTATAGCCCACGGTGTCGGGGATATTGATCGTGGTCGCGCCCGCCTTGATGGCGATTTCCACCACGCGGCAGAGGTAGTCATGTTCGGTCCGGGTCGCATCCATCGGCGACCATTGCACGTTGTCGCACAGGTTGCGGGCATGGGTGACCGTGTCGTGGATGCGTTCGGCCATCTGGTCCATGGTCAGGTTCGGGATGGCGCGGTGGGTCGGCGAGGTGCCGATGAAGGTGTGGATGCGCGGGCGCTGGCTATGTTTCACCGCGTCCCAGCAGCGATCGATGTCGTTGAAATTGGCGCGCGCCAGCCCGCAGATCACCGCGCGTTTCGACCGCCGTGCGATTTCGCTGACGGCGGCGAAATCGCCATCGGATGCGATGGGAAACCCGGCCTCGATGATATCGACGCCCATGTCGTCCAGCAGTTCGGCGATTTCCAGCTTTTCGTCATGGGTCATGGTGGCGCCGGGCGATTGTTCACCGTCGCGCAAGGTGGTGTCGAAGATCAGGACGTGATTGTCAGGCATGGCAGGGGCTTTCTGTTTGATCTGGGGATGCGGTTGGGGTGCGGCGTCCGGTCTCCTCTGAGCGGGCCGCACCGATGCGCAGCGCTCAGAGGCGGATTAGCAGACGCAGCCCGGCCAGCAGCGACGTGGCTGTCAGGGCAGGGGCAAGTTGGGTCCACAGATGTGCCATGGGCGCAGTTATACGGATTGGCCGCATGAAGAAAAGCGTGAAAACGCCGATTGCACATGGACCGAGCCGGAGAAGCGCCTAAGTGCGGAGGATGGAACGGGTTCTTGTCATCGGCGCCTCGGGCGGGATCGGATCGGCACTGGCGGCGGCGCTGGCGGCGCGTGGTGTGGCGGTGACCGGGCTGTCGCGGCGGGACTGCGGGCTGGATGTGACCGACGAGGCGT
>JBGSJU010000585.1:0-2290 GCA_041741655.1 Rhodobacterales bacterium | reverse complement strand
GCGCCGCATTGGGGTGTTGGACGGGCGATCCGGGCGTGGCCGCAGCAACCGCGGTGATCGAGGCGGCGCATCTGGAGGTCCTGCGCGACCTGCCGGGCGACATCATCGGATTCCATGGCCAGACGCTGGCGCATGATCCAGCGGGGCGGGGCACCCATCAGGCGGGCGATGGTGCGCGGCTGGCGCAGGCGCTGGGGCGGACTGTGGTGTGGGATTTCCGGTCGGCGGATGTGCGCATGGGCGGGCAGGGTGCGCCGCTGGCGCCGTTTTTCCATTTCGCCGCCGCGCAATGGGCTGGGCTGACCACGCCGGTAGCGTTTCTGAACCTTGGCGGCGTGGGCAACCTGACCTGGCTCGATCCACGTGCCCCGGGGCCCGAGGCTGCGGGCGCGATTCTGGCGTTTGACACCGGGCCGGCCAATGCGCCCCTGAACGATCTGATGCTGGCGCGGCGGGGGCTGACCCATGACGCCGGCGGCGCGCTGGCGGCCACGGGCAAGGTGGTCGATGGCGCGCTGGAACTGTTTCTGGACGAGGGGTATTTCCTGAAGATCCCGCCCAAATCTCTGGATCGCAACGATTTTTCGGTGATGCTGGATCTGGTGCGCGAATTGCCCGATGCCGATGCGGCGGCCACCATGACCGCGATGGCGGCGGCGGCGGTCTTGCAGGGCATGCAATATTGCCCGGCGCCGCCCACGGCCGTCTATGTCACGGGGGGCGGGCGGCATAACCCGGTGATGATGGCGATGATCGCCGCCGCACTGGATTGCCCGGTTGCACCGGTCGAGGCGATCGGGCTGGACGGTGACATGCTGGAGGCGCAGGCCTTCGCCTATCTCGCGGTCCGGGTGGCGATGGGGCTGCCCACGTCCTGTCCGGCCACAACAGGGGTCCGCGCACTGGTTGGCGGCGGCATCGTCAGCCGGCCCGCCACCTAGGGCCTAGGCGGAACACGATGCCCCGCCCAATACGCAGAACTTGGCGCAATGCGGATGGTTCAGCGCGACGGGGCGCGCGGCATCCGCCAATGTTGCCCCCATGTCGAATTGCGGGTCATAGGGCAACAGCGTGCAGGTGACGACCGACGCGGCGGGCGACCCCTTGCGACGCACGACCATGCGGCTGGATGCGCACATCACGCTGGCGGGTGATTTGTGCAGGATGCCCCAACAGGCGGTGGTGATTTCCGGCACTTCCGCCAGCAGATCCATCTCGGGAAAAATTACTGTCTGGCCGGGGTCTTGCGCGTCTATGTCAAAGTGATGCGCGGCATAAAGCGCGCCGTAGCCCGCCCGCGTCGCCGCGTCGCTTTCGCCCCATGTCGACCGGCCCGCGACGGTCATCGCCACCCCGTGATCGCGCAGCCAGATCATGCCCCGCAGCGTTTCGGCGAAACTTCCCGGCCCGCGCAACCCATCGTGCAGCGCCGCCGTGTGATGATCCAGCGACACCCGCAACACCAGACGGTCGCCAAAGCACGCCACCAGATCGCGAAGCCCCGCCTGCATGCGGGGCCGCATCATCGGGCGCATCGCGTTGGTCAGGATCAGAACGCGGTAGCCGCGCGACAGCGCCAGATCGGCCATCGCGATCATGTCGGGGTTCAGGAACGGCTCGCCGCCGGTAAAGCCGATTTCCACCAGTTCGGGATGCGCGACGGCCGCCTCGTCCAGAAACCGCGCCACCTCGGGCTGTGTCAGATAGACCAGCGCATCGTTCACCGGCGAACTTTCGATGTAACAATTCACGCAGGTGATGTTGCAGAGCGTGCCGGTGTTGAACCACAAGGTGGCAAGACCCTGCAGGGCGACGGTCGCGCGCGGCTCGCCTTTGGCGGTGCGGGATGGGTCCTGAAACTTGCCCGCATTTGCGCCGTGATCCGCGCGGGTGACATGGTCTTTCATCGGTCTTGATCGCTCCAGCGTTACGCGCGGTGACGATAATTGCTTCGGCACGGAGACGAAAGAGGCACCGACCGCCGTGACAGCATCGTGAACCCCGTCATTCGTCTGGACTTGCGCGGTGCGATTGCGGCATGGAAGGGCGGACACATGGGGTGCGGCATGGACAAACCGAAATCGCGCGACCAGAACCCCGGCAATCTGGGCCCCCGCAATCTGAGCTCGCGGGTGATCCCGGTCGAGGTGTTCGATCTGGTGATTTTTGGCGGCACCGGCGATCTGGCACAGCGCAAGATCCTGCCGGCGCTGTATCGGCGTTTTGTCGCCGGGCAGATCCCGGATGGCGCCCGGATCATCGGGGCCGCGCGCAGCGACCATGACGCGGC
>JBGSJU010000584.1:0-3216 GCA_041741655.1 Rhodobacterales bacterium | reverse complement strand
CGTGGCCCAGGCGGGGGCCACTACGGTCACCTCGCCCTTCACCCCGTCCAGCACGGCCACCACCGTGGGCCGCAGCATCACCGCGTCAGGCAGGCCCAGCGGATCGGGGTTGATGTCGGGCAGATGTTCGACCAGCCGGATCATGTCATAGCCCAGATAGCCGAACAGCCCGGCGGATGCGGCGGGCAGGCCATCGGGCAGGTCGATCCGGCTTTCCGCGATCAGGGCGCGCAGGCTGTCCAGCGGATCACCGTCCTGCGCCTCCCACGCATCGGGATCGAACCGGGCCGAGCGGTTGATCCGCGACGTGGTGCCATGGCATTGCCAGATCAGATCGGGCTTCATGCCGATGATGGAATAGCGCCCGCGCACCTCGCCGCCGGTCACCGATTCCAGCATGAAGGCATCGCGCGCCGCCCCGGTCATCTTCAGCATCAGCGAGACCGGCGTGTCCAGATCGGCGGCAAGGCGGGCGAATACCACCTGATTGCGGCCTTCCGCATGGGCGGCGGCAAAGGCGTCGAACCCGGGTGTCAGTTCCATGCCGCAGATGTCCTCTTCTGGCCTTACTGCTGGTTCGCGTTGACCGCGTTGATCGCGGCCTGATCCAGACTGATGCCAGCGCGACGCTGGATATCCACGGCAAAGGCGCTGAACACGTCCTGTTGCAGCCCGGCATCGGCCTGTCCGGCGACCTGCGCGCGCAGGGCGGCGATGGCCGGGTCGTTCAGGTCCGGCGGCAGGTCGTCGATCAGGCGCACCAGCGTGGCCGCGCCAAAGGCGGTCACCACCGACACTTCGCCGCGTTTCATCGCAAACACCCGCGACATGAAATCGGGCGGGGTGCCAAGGATCGCCGCGTTGCGGGTCGCGCCGTCCTCGCGGGTGGCGGTCAGGCCCACTCCGGCAAAGGTCGCCCCTTCCAGCAGGCGCGGCACCAGCGTTTCGGCATAGGCCGTCAACGCCGCATCGGTGCGTTCGCCTTCCCAGATCGCCTGCACCCGATCGGCCACCTGATCGTAATCCTGCTGGCGGGTCGGGATGTCCGCGTCCAGACGCAACGCCACCAGACCACCGTCATCCAGCGGCAGAAGGCGCGGGAAATCGCCCGTTGTCACTGCCGCCGCGGCGGCATTGAAGGCGGGGTAGGCGGCAATGCCGGCACTTTCATCGGCAAACCAGTCGATGGTGCCCAGTTCCATGGCGGTCTCGGTCGCCACCTCTTCCAGCGTTGCGCCGCCGGCCATCAGATCGTCGATGCCCTGCGCGTCCTGTTCGATCTTGCGCCGCGCGCGGTCCAGCGCCAGTTCCTCGCGCAGGTCGGGCAAGGCGGCCTCATAGGGGATCGCTTCGGCGGCCAGCACACCGTTCATGCGAAACAGCGACGGGCCGATCGGGCTGTCGAAGGGCCCGACGACCTGACCCGCCGCGGCGGCGAACACCGCATCTGCGGCCGTCCCCAGACCTTCGCGGGCCACATCGCCCAGATCGACATCGTCAAGGGTCAGGCCGCGGTCGGTGACGTAATCGTCAAAACTGCGGGTGCCGGCTTCGATTTCGACCTTGGCGGCCTAGGCCTCGGTGGCGGTGCCAAAGGCCAGACGTTCGACCAGCCGGCGTTCCGGGCGGTTGAATTCGGTGGCGCGGGCGTCATAGGCGGCGCGCAGGCTGGCCTCGTCCACCTCGACGGTGTCGATCAACATTTCCGGCGTCAGCCAGACATAGGTGATGCGCTTTTTCGCCGGTTCCTGAAACTGGTCCCGCCGTTCCAGAAACCACGCCCGCAATTCGGCCTCGGCAGCCACGGGCAGGGGGGTGGGCAGGTCTTCGGGAGTCAGGCGGGCATGTTCGAACACGCGGCGCGCCCCGGCATAGGCCACGACCGCGTCGGCATAGGCCGATGGCATGGCGACGCCGCCCGCAATGGCGGCCTGCATCAGGCCGCGCGCGCTGTCGGCGCGCACGCGGGTTTCGAATTCGGGTTCGGAGTATCCGGCCTGATCCAGCGCGAATTTGTAGGCATCGCGGTTGAATTTGCCATCCGGTCCCTGAAACGCGGCAATCGCGGTCAGTTCGCGCGCCAGATTTTCGTCACCGATGGAAATGCCTGCAAGCGCGGTCTCATGATCCAGCGCCGCGGTGCCGACCAGCCGTTCCAGCGTGGCCCGATCGACACCATATTGCTGGGCCTCGGCAAAGCTCAGGCGCTGGCCGGTCTGCGCCTCGATCGCGCGCAGGTCTTCCTGCAGGGCGCGGGCATAGTCGTTCACGGCGATCTGCTGGTCGCCCACCGCCCCGATGCTGCGGATATTGCCACCCAGACCCGACACGCCGAACCCCGCCAGCCCAAGGATCAAGAGCCCCAACAGGACCCAGACAAAGACGGTGCCGATGCTTTTGGTCTGTTTCATGATGCGCCTTTGCGGAAGAATTGCTGTTGTCTAGTGGCCGGGCGGCAGCGGGGCAAGTGGCATGGCCGTGTCACGTGTCGGCGCGCGGCAGGTCCAGCGCGGCCAACCGGCGGAACAGGTCCGCGATCCCGCCCGCATCGATGTTGGCATAGGCAATTCGCAGGCCGCGCGCCCCCATTGCATCGCCCGGTGGCGTGAACATCGTGCCGGGCAGGGCAAGGATGCCGGCGGTTGTCACCAACCGCTTGGCCAGCGCATCGGACGGCATGGCAAAGGGATGTTCCATCCACGCGAAATAGGCACCCGCGCCCGCAAGGTGCCAGCCCTGCGCGGCCAGTTCGCCAAACCCCGACTGGATCGCGGCGCCACGGGCCAGAATTTCCGCCCGTTCGCCGGCCAGCCACTGGCCAAGGTTGCGCATGCCCCACAGCGCCGCATGTTGCGCCATCTGGTTCGGGCAGATCGCGACGGTGTCCAGAAATTTTTCCACCTCGGCCAGACAGGCCGGGCTGGCGGTGACGGCGCCGACCCGGTGCCCGGTCAGCCGGTAAGCCTTGGAAAAGCTGTAAAGCTGCACCAGCGTCTGGTCCCAGTCGGGCCGCGTCAGCAGGTCATGTGGCGCCCCGCTGCGGCTGTCGAAATCACGGTAGGTTTCATCGACGATCAACGTCAGGCCATGCGCGCGGGCCAGATCATAGAACGCGCCGACCAGATCGGCGGGATATTCCACGCCGCCGGGGTTGTTGGGTGTGACCAGCACGATGGCGCGGGTGCGCGGCGTGATCGCTGCGGCGGCGTCGGCCAC
>JBGSJU010000583.1:0-3350 GCA_041741655.1 Rhodobacterales bacterium | reverse complement strand
GTGCTGGACCTGTTCGCGGGCACCGGCGCGCTGGGGCTGGAGGCGCTGTCGCGCGGCGCGGATCACGTGACCTTTGTGGAAAACGGACGGGTGGCGCTGATGCTGCTCAGTCGCAATATCGACCTGCTGGGTGTTGCTGGCGAAACCCATGTCATTACCAGTGATGCCCGCCGCCTGCCCGTGGCGGACACGCCCGCGACACTGGTCTTTCTTGATCCCCCTTATGGCATGGGGCTAGGCCTGCCTGCGTTGCAGGCCGCCCAAGGCGCGGGCTGGCTGGCCCCCGGCGCGCTGGTGGTCTGGGAAGAAACCGCCGAACAACCCGCCCCGCCCGGGTTTGCCCGAATGGATGCACTGCGCTACGGCGATACCGTGCTGACACTGCTGGAATTCAGGCCCTGATCCGGGCACTGTCGGGGTCGTACAGCGGGCGGGCGGACGCCGTCACCGCCACCTGTCGCCCGGCCACATCCACCGCCCAGTCGGACGCTAGCAACGCATCCACGATTTCGCCGGTGCAGGGCACATAGCCCATCCCCACCGCACCACCCAGCCAATGGCCATAGGCTCCCGAGGAGAGGTGACCCACGATCCGCCCGTCGCGCAGGATCGGCTCGTTGTGATAGAACATCGCCGCCGGATCGCGGGACAGGAATTGCAGCAGCCGCTTGTCCAGCCCCGCATCCCGCTTGCGCAGCACGGCGTCGCGGCCGATGAAATCGGGTTTCTTCAGCGATACGGCAAAGCCAAGCCCTGCCTCCAGCACATGATCCTCGCAGGTGATGTCATGGCCGAAATGGCGATAGGCCTTTTCGATGCGGGCCGAATCCATCATGTGCATGCCGCCCAGTTTCAGGCCGATGGCCTGCCCTGCCGCCCACAGCGTGTCAAAGACGTGGGTCGCCATGTCAGCCCCGACATACAATTCCCAGCCCAGTTCGCCCACGTAAGATACCCTGTGCGCACGAGCGAGGGTCATGCCCAATTCCACCTCGCGCGCCATCCCGAACGGATGCACCTGCGTTGTGAAATCATCCGGCGATACAATCGCCATCAGATCGCGAGCGCGCGGGCCCATTACGGCCAGCGTGCCCTCGGCGGCCGTCACATCGGTGACGACGACATGGCGGTCATCCACGCGGCGTTGCAGCCAGGTCTGGTCGGCCAGCCGTGTCGCGGCGGGCGTGACTACCAGATAGGCGGTTTCCGAAAGGCGGGTGACGGTCACATCCGCTTCGATCCCGCCGCGCGCGTTCAGGAATTGGGTATAGACGATGCGGCCCGGCGCCACGTCCATCTCTGCGCCGCAGACATGGTTCAGAAAGGCGCACGCATCGCGCCCCTCGACGCGCAGCTTGCCGAAGGATGACATGTCATACATCACGACGCCAGTCCGCAGGGCGTGCACCTCTGACCGGACATTGTCGAACCACGACTGCCGGAACCAGCTTGACCGATACGTCGTGTCCTGCCCCGGCGTGGCAAACCAGTTGGCGCGTTCCCAGCCCGCCAATTCGCCGAACACCGCGCCTTGCGCCGCCAGCCGGTCATGGAACGGGGTGCGACGGATGCCGCGGGCGGTGGCTTTCTGCCGATAGGGGAAATGGTCGGCGTACAGAAGCCCCAACGTCTCACTGACCCGGTCCGCCAGATAGCGGCGGTTGCGCTGGAACGGTTGCGCGCGGGCGATATCGACATCGCCAAGGTCAAACGGCTTTTCGCCATCCGTCATCCATTGCGCCAGCGCCATGCCCGCGCCGCCCGCCGACTGGATACCGATGGAATTGAACCCGGCCGCGACCCAGACATTCGCCGCCCCGGGGGCCTGTCCCAACAGATAGGCATTGTCGGGGGTGAAACTTTCCGGCCCGTTGAAAAAGGTGTGGATGCCAGCCGTGCCCAGCATCGGCATGCGGTGGATCGCCTGTTCCAACACCGGCTCGAAATGGTCGAAATCATCGGGCAGCTGGTCAAACTCGAAACTCTCGGGGATGCCGCCCATGCCCCAGGGTTTCGATTTCGGTTCAAACGCGCCCAGCATCATCTTGCCGGCGTCTTCCTTGTAATAGGCGCATTCATCGGGAACCCGCAGCACGGGCAGTTGGGTCAGGCCGGGGATCGGTTCGGACACGATATAGAAATGTTCGCAGGCCTGCAGCGGCACCGTGGTGCCCATCATCGCGCCCAGATCGCGTGCCCACATGCCGGCGCAGTTCACCACGGTGTCGCAGGCGATCTGACCCGATGTGCTATCCTCGGCCTGCCATTGAACCTGTGTGACCCGGTCGCCCGCGCGGGTGACACCCGTCACCTTGTGCCGTTCGGCGATCACCGCACCGCGCAGTTGTGCGCCTTTGGCCATGGCGCGGGCAATATTGCCGGGGTCGCCCTGCCCGTCGGTGGGCAGCCAGACACCACCCGTGACGCCGTCAATGTTCAGATGCGGATAGCGCGCCTTGATATCGGATGGCGACAGTTCCTCGACCGGCACGCCAAAGGCGCGCGCCATGGCGGCGTTGCGATGCAGTTCTTCCAGTCGCTCGGCGGTCAGCGCGGCGGAGATCGACCCAACCTTGCGAAAGCCGGTGGCGACGCCGGTTTCCGCCTCGAGCCCGGTGTAAAGTTCGGCCGAATAGCGGGCCAGCCGCGTCATGTTGGCGGACGCCCGCAATTGCCCGATCAGCCCCGCCGCGTGCCATGTCGTGCCAGACGTCAGCGCCTTTCGTTCCAACAGCACCACATCGGTCCAGCCGAGTTTGGTCAGGTGATAGGCGACGGAACAGCCGACAACGCCGCCACCGATGATGACAGCGCGGGCGTGGGTGGGGATCTGGGTCATGGCGTGGCTCCTGTGGCAGGCGGGGCGAGGGGCCATTCCCTCGCGCTCCCCGGGATATTTTTGAACCGAAGAAGATCAGATGATGGTTTGTCCGGCAGCGGTCAGGCGGCGGGCGATTTCCGCGATATGGGCGGGGCCGACTTCGCAGCAGCCGCCAGTGATGGTGGCGCCCTGATCGACCCAGGCTAGGGCGAAATCGGCGTATTCCGCGGGGCCAAGGTCGCGGCGGGCGGTCAGGGCGTCGACCGTGGGAGCAGATAGCAGGAAGGCCGTAGAGATGTGGGTGAAGCCGTTGGCATAGGCCCCGAAGGGCAGACCGAATGTGGCGAGGATCGGCAGGCCAGTGGCGATGGCTTCGGGGCGGGAACAGTTCAACAGCACGGCCTGCGGGGTGAGTTGTTCCAGCAAGGGCGCGATGGCGGCGAGCGGTTCGCCAGACCGCAGGCGCGTGCCGTCATCGTCATCCACCGTCAGCGACAGCCAGGTGGGAATGCCGGAGGCCAGCGCGGCG
>JBGSJU010000582.1:0-4627 GCA_041741655.1 Rhodobacterales bacterium | reverse complement strand
CAGGTCGGCAAGTGCCTGCGCCACCGCAGCGCCGTCGCGCGCCGCGCGCCATGCGTTCAGGCGGGCGATCTGGTCGGCCTCGACCGCCGGATCGACCACCATGATGCCACCGTCACCGGCGGTCAGCGGCGAGGGTTCGCCGAATTGCCAGCGGTTCACACCGACGACGATGGTTTCCTGCCGTTCGATCCGGTTCAGCCGGTCGGCGTTGGATTCGACCAGCCGCGCCTTCATGTAATCAATCGCGCCGATGGCCCCGCCCATGCTGTCCAGCGCCGCCAGTTCGGCCCGCGCGCCCGCCTTCAGCTCCTCGACCTTGCGGTCCACCGCCGGGTTGCCGTCGAACAGGTCGTCGAATTCCAACAGGTCGGTCTCATAGGCCAGCACCTGCTGCATCCGCAGCGACCATTGCTGATCCCACGGGCGGGGCAGACCCAGCGCCTCGTTCCACGCCGGCAGTTGCACGGCGCGCGCACGGGCGCGTTTCGACAGCGTGACGGCCAGCATTTCCAGCAGGATGCGGTAGACGTTGTTCTCGGGCTGCTGTTCGGTCAAGCCAAGGCTGTTCACCTGCACGCCATAGCGGAAACGGCGGTATTTCGCGTCAGTCACGCCATAGCGGTCGCGGCAGATTTCGTCCCACAGATCGACAAAGGCACGCATCTTGCACATTTCGGTCACGAAACGAATGCCCGCGTTGACGAAGAAGGAAATCCGCCCGACCAGTTCGGGGAATTCCGCGTCCGGCACCCGCCCGCGCAATTCGTCCAGCACGGCGGTTGCGGTGGCCAGCGCAAAGGACAGTTCCTGTTCCGGCGTCGCGCCCGCCTCTTGCAGGTGATAGGAACACACGTTCATCGGGTTCCATTTCGGGATGTGCTTGTAACAATATTCGGCCACATCCGCGATGATCGCCATCGAGGGTTTGGGCGGAAAGATATAGGTGCCGCGCGACAGGTATTCCTTGATCAGGTCGTTCTGCACCGTGCCCTGCAATTCGGACACCGTTGCACCCTGCTGTTCGGCCACGGCGACATACAGCGCCAGCAACCACGGGGCGGTGGCGTTGATGGTCATCGAGGTGTTCATCTGGTCCAGCGGGATCTGGTCGAACAGCGTCGCCATGTCGCCCAGATGGCTGATCGGCACGCCGACCTTGCCGACCTCGCCGCGCGCGAGGATATGGTCGCTGTCATAGCCGGTCTGCGTCGGCAGATCGAACGCGACCGACAGTCCGGTCTGCCCCTTGGACAGGTTGGTGCGATACAGCGCATTGGATTTCGCCGCCGTCGAATGCCCGGAATAGGTACGAAACAGCCAGGGCTTGTCTTTCTGCGATGTCACGGGCTGGGTCATGGCGGGGTCCTTTTGCGGGCGTTTCGGCAGGGCGGGCAATAATCTTGCGTTGCGGGTCTAGATGCCGGAATTTTCTGCCGCCGTCAATTCGCCGCAACGCGGCAAGCCGCCCGGCTGCTTTGGCAGCGTTTTGCTGCATCCGCTGGGTCATAAAATTTCAAAAATACCCCCCGATCCCATTGCAATATTGCGCAGGCATTTGTATCTGGATCGTCAGGCTGGCGATTCTGCATCGCGGCGAACAATTGTGACAGGAGACGCCCATGGCACTGGATACCGAACCCCGGATCGCCCCCTATGACGCCCCCATCAAGGACCTGTACGAGGTCGGCGAAATGCCCCCGTTGGGCCATGTGCCGAAACAGATGTATGCGTGGGCGATCCGCCGCGAGCGTCATGGCGAACCGGAAAAGTCGTTCCAGATCGAGGTCGTCGATACCTGGGAGATCGACAGCCACGAGGTGCTGGTGCTGGTGATGGCGGCCGGCGTCAACTATAACGGCGTCTGGGCCGGTCTGGGCGTGCCGATCAGCCCGTTTGATGGCCACAAACAGCCCTACCACATCGCAGGGTCGGATGCGTCCGGCATCGTCTGGAAGGTGGGCGACAAGGTCAAACGCTGGAAAGTCGGCGACGAGGTGGTGATCCACTGCAATCAGGACGACGGCGACGACGAGGAATGCAACGGCGGCGATCCGATGTTTTCGCCGACGCAGCGGATCTGGGGCTATGAAACCCATGACGGGTCCTTCGCGCAGTTCACCCGCGTGCAGGCGCAGCAACTGATGCCGCGCCCGCGTCACCTGACATGGGAAGAAAGCGCGTGCTACACCCTGACACTGGCCACCGCCTATCGCATGCTGTTCGGCCACCCACCGCATGACCTGCAGCCGGGCCAGAACGTGCTGGTCTGGGGCGCGTCGGGCGGTCTGGGGTCCTACGCGATCCAGTTGGTGAATGCCGCCGGCGCGAATGCGATCGGCGTGATATCCGAAGAGGACAAGCGCGAGTTCGTGATGAACCTTGGCGCCAAGGGCGTGATCAACCGCAAGGATTTTTCCTGTTGGGGCCAGCTGCCCAAGGTCGGCACCGACGAATACAATGTGTGGCTGAAAGAGGCGCGCAAATTCGGCAAGGCGATCTGGGACATCACCGGCAAGGGCATCAGCGTGGACATGGTGTTCGAACACCCCGGCGAGGCGACATTCCCGGTGTCGTCGCTGGTGGTGAAAAAGGGTGGCATGGTCGTGATCTGCGCCGGCACAACCGGGTTCAACTGCACCTTCGACGTGCGCTACATGTGGATGCACCAGAAGCGGTTGCAGGGGTCGCATTTCGCGCATCTGAAACAGGCGGCCGCCGCTAACAAGCTGATGCTGGAACGCCGGCTGGACCCTTGCATGTCCGAAGTGTTCGAATGGGGTGACATTCCCAAGGCGCATACCAAGATGATGAAGAACCAGCACAAGCCGGGCAACATGGCCGTGCTGGTGACCGCGCCGCGCACCGGGTTGCGCACCGTCGAGGATGTGCTGGCGGCGCGCAAGTAAGGGTCAGGGATCGGCATTGATGGGCCTGCGAATCGTGCATCGGTTCGCAGGCCTTTAATGTTTCGCAATCCGAAAAACATCTTTTCATAGGCTTGGGTTCGCTGGTCCCACCATTTTAGGGGGGTTGAAAACGGCGAATATCTTCGTGAACGACACTCGTGCTATGATTGTATTAATCATTCATTAACTAATCCAAAGCGAGAGTGACATGACGGACGACTGGATAATCGACGTGCTTTCGGACCTGCGGTCCTTCGCCAGTGCCAATGGTTTGGCGCATCTGGCGGACCAGCTGGACGCAGCCGTGCTGGTGGCCTTGGCCGAAGTCGCGTCGAAAAAACAGGGCGCTGTCACGCGCGGGGGAACGCATGACGTCAGAGGTCGAACATATCCTGGAGGACCTCGAACGATCTGACACGCACGCCGGATTGCAATCCACCATTCTTGCGCTGCGTGACGCCTTTGGCGTGCATCACATTGTCTATCATTGGGTCAGCGCGGCCGGCGAACAATTCGGCTGCGGCACCTATTCCGACGCCTGGGTCAAGCGGTATCTGGCGCAGGACTATCTGCGGATCGATCCGGTCATCCTTGGCTGTTTTCAACGGTTTCACCCCGTTGACTGGAAACGGCTGGACTGGTCGTCGAAACCCGCCCGCACATTTCTGCATGATGCGCTGGCGCATGGGCTGGGCAATCAGGGGTTTTCCGTGCCGATCCGTGGCCCGAATGGCCAGTTTGCGTTGTTCACCGTCAACCATCGCTGCGACGATGCGGTCTGGGCCAAATTCACCGACGCACACCGGCGCGAGTTGATCCTGATTGCGCATTACTTCAACCAGAAGGCGCTGGATCTGGAACCCGACCGATCGCCCGCCCCCACCCAGCCGCTGTCGCCGCGCGAGGTCGAGGCGATCACGCTGCTGGCCATGGGCTATGCCCGCGCGCAAGTGGCCGATACCATGGCCATTTCGGAAAACACCCTGCGAGCCTATATCGAAAGCGCGCGGTTCAAGCTGGGGGCGTTGAACACCACCCACGCGGTGGCGCGCGCGTTGGCCCGGGGCCTGATCGTGATCGAAGGGTCGGCGCGGGGCGATGTGTCCATGCAACGGACCGCACGCACGGCCAGCTAGTCGGTAACTTTCTGTCTACTACCTGAGGATGTATCGCAATCTGCATCCCAGGAGATAACCCATGCTGCGCTACCTGTATGCCGACGACCTGCACCGCGCGCCCGTGTTGGCGCGCACGATGTTTCGCGACCGCAAGACGCAGTTTGCCGACCGCCTTGGCTGGGCGGTGACGGTGACGCCGGATGGCGAGGAACGCGACGATTATGATGCGATGAACCCGCTTTACGTGATCTGGCAGGATGCACAGGGCCGCCACGGTGGGTCGATGCGGTTTCTGCCCACGGTGGGCCGCACCATGGTCAACGATCATTTCGGCCATCTGACGGGGGGTGTGCGGATCGAAAGCCCGCTGATCTGGGAATGCACCCGGTTCTGTCTGGCGCCCGGCGCCGGGCCACAGGTGGCCGCCGCCCTGATGCTGGCCGGTGGCGAAATCCTGCAGGGGTTCGGGTTGCAACATTTCGTCGGCGTGTTCGATGCCCGGATGGTGCGCATCTACCGCCGCATCGGCGCCGAACCCGATGTGCTGGGCTGGCAGGGTGATGGGCGCGACCGGATCGGCGTCGGGCTGTGGGATCACAACCC
>JBGSJU010000581.1:0-10898 GCA_041741655.1 Rhodobacterales bacterium | reverse complement strand
GGGTGGCCGTCCCGCTGCCCTTGGGCCTGTGGATCGCGGCGGCGCTTTGGACGGCGGGCTTCGGGATTTTTGTCTGGCGGTTTGCCCCGGTGCTGACCCTGCCCAACCCGGCGCGGCGTCAGCCGAATGGCCGCTGAGGTCAGGCGCTTGCGCCGCTGAGGATCACCAGCTGGTGCGGCGCTGTTACCGTGATCTTGCGGCGCTCCGATAGTACGATGCCGTCACGCTCCCACCCGCTGAGCAAGCGGCTGACGGTGTGCAGCGTTGTGCCAGTCATGTCCGATATGTTCTGCCGGGTGATCGGCAGGCCGATCTCGATGCCCCCCTCCACCTTGCGCCCGGTCTGGGTGACCAGCCGGAGGATGGCGCAGGCGACCCGTTGCTCCACCGCTTGCGTCGCCAGCTCGACGATGCGGTTGTTCATCTCGCCTACCCGCTCGCCGATGACGCGGTAGCTTTCGGTAGCAAAACCGTCGTAGCGTTCGGTAAAAGTGGCCCACAACCGGTTGGGCCAAGCCAGCGCCAGACACTCATCCGCCGTCATCGCCGTGGCGGGATAGGTGGTGCGCCCGAGGGCCGCCCCGATGCCGAACAACTGCCCCGGTGCGATGTGCAGTGCGATGATCTGGTCACCCCCGGGCGTGGTGCGGATCACCCGGATATGGCCATCCATCAGAAGAAAGAACCGCTCGACCGGCATCCCTTCGCTGAAGACAGCCACACCGGCATCGAACCGCAGGGGCGTTGCCGCATCGAGGATCTCGCGGATTTGCGGGCGCGACAGTTTGCGAAATGGCGGCAGGTCGGTCAGCAGGCTTTCGTCAAGTTTCTTTAACACAAAGCCTCCGATGTTGTGGCAGCACAACGAGCCGCGCGCGACCTTAGCCTAGAACGGATGCAAGACCAATCGCTTCCGTTCCAAGAAAGGACTTGCCATGTTTCCGAAACTGATCGCCGCCAGCCTTGCCGCCCTGTTGCTGGCTTCCGCCGCCTATGCGGAGAACTTTGACGTGCAGATGCTGAACAAAGGGGCCGATGGCGCCATGGTGTTCGAGCCTGCCTTTGTGAAGGCCGCTGTCGGCGATACCGTCACCTTCATCTCCTCCGACAAGGGCCACAACGCCGAGGGCATCAAGGGCATGCTGCCCGAAGGCGTCGAAGAATTCAAAAGCGCCATGGGCAAGGATTACGTCCTGACCCTGATCGCCGAGGGGCTTTATGGCGTGAAATGCACCCCGCATTACTCTATGGGCATGGTCGCGCTGATCCAGGCCGGCTCGCCCGTGAACAAGGACGCGGTCATGGCCGTCGAACAGAAGGGCAAGGCAAAGACCCGGTTTGAACCGCTGCTCGCCCAGATCGCCGAGTAATTGAAATAGCATGATAAAAAGGGCGGCCCGTCATATGGGCCGCCCTTTTTTTGGTTTCACCTGGCCATTTCCAGTTTGGCCAGAGCGCGATGGGCCAGAACACAATAGATCAGCCGATGCTGTCGCGCACCAGCCGGAACCCCAGATAATCCGGCGGCACGCCCGCAGCGCATCCGCCTGACCGCGCGTCGCGGATGAAGTCGATGACGAAGGCACGGTGCTTGCCCTGCACCGCCCGTACGCCGCAATAATCGGATTGGGACAGGATGGCCGCACCATCCGGCGTCAGCGTGCCATTCTGAAAGCACGTCTCGGTCCATTCCCAGATGTTCCCCGCCATATCGGCCACGCCTGCGGTGTTGACCCCGAAATGCCCGATCGGATGGGCCTCAAGGTCTGCCTCGCCGCGCAATTCCACCTCGCGCAGGTAGGCGGCGATCCAGCGGCGCGAGGGGTCGGTGCCATTGGCCTCAGCGGAAAATCCGTCATCGCTGCCGCGTTCTGCCGCTGCGCGCAGCCATTCGGCATCTGTCGGCAGGCGCCAGTTCTGCCCGCTGCGCGCCGAGAACCATGACGCATAGGCCGTGGCATCGGTGAAGTTGACGCCAGTCTGGGCAAAGTCCTGACGCCCTTTGGACGGCAGGGCAGGGCAGGCGTCCTCGGCCACGCAAAGCGCATAGTCGGCTTCGGTGACGTGGTGTTTCATGATGTCGAGGGCGCTGGCCATTTGTTGCAGCGGCGGGGCGTCGATGACGCGGGTTCCTTGCCGAAACTCGCCCGCCGGTCGGTAGTCCTGAAGGGCGGCTGCCAGATGCACGTTTTCGGGGGCGGCAAGGGGGCTTGGGGCGGGCCACAGCACCGCGACAGCCCCAAGGGTGGCCACGACCAGTGATGCACCTGCGATGCGACGTTTCATGACGGCCCTCCGGATTTAAAAGGGCAACCCTTGGAAGGGGCTGCCCATCCGTCTTGCTGACCCGCCTTACGGCAGCGCGCTGCGCCCCTCATGGGCCACATCGTATTCGACCGGGGCCACCACCTGTTCCATCAGGTCGTTGTTCCAGTCGCCGCCGACGATCACATGCGCCGTGGCCCCCAGATTGACCGCTTCGATCAGGTTGTGGTTGACGTAAGCATAGACGCCGGGCTGCAGGAACGTATACAGCGCAGCCCCCGCCGATCCGCCGCGAATGAACCATGTCTCAAGATCACGCTCCGGCGGGTTGTTGAACTTGCCGGTTTCCCAGACCAGATCGCCATGGCCGCCAATCAGATGCGGACGGGTGTCACGATTGGCCTGGCTGTGGATGAGCAGAACCGTCTCGCCCTGTTCCACTGTCAGCGCCTTGTCGCCGGTCAGCGCGCCCACCCGGCCGTTGAATACCACATGCGACGGGATCAGGCCGTTCATCACTTCCAGCGTGTCGGAATAGCTTTCCCCCGGATCGGCAAAGCGCATGTAGGCCCCGTCCTCGCCCCGCGGAATGTAGAAATCGTTCTCTCCGATGTAGTAGACACGATCATAGGACACCGGTTGACCCAGATGATCCTTCAGCCCGTCCCGCGGCAACACCATGATGGCACCCGACATGCCCGACACCACATGCCATGGGATCATCGGGCCGCCCGGCGCGCAGTGATAGACAAACACCCCCGGCCGCGTTGCCTTGAACCGCAGCACCGTCTTTTCGCCGGGATTGACCAGCGTCAGCGACCCACCGCCCAACCCGCCGGTGGCGGCGTGAAAGTCTATGTTGTGCTGCATCATGTTTTCAGGTGGGTTGAAAAGCGTCAGTTCCACATAGTCGCCCTCGTGCACCACCATCAGCGGGCCGGGCACCGATCCGTTGAACGTCATCGCCTGTATCCACGCGTCCTCGTCGACCTGAAGTTCCTTCTCGATGATCTTCATCTCGAACTCGATGATCTGCGGGCCGACCGTCGCCACCTGCTCATGCGCATGCACGAAAGGCGGGGCGACCAGTTTCACCTTGCGCCGCGTCATGGCCGACAGATCGACCTTTGCTGCGCCCGAGGTGTCCATCACCTCTTCCGCCGAAACGGAGGTTTTTAGAACATAGGGCGAGGCCGCAACCAAGGCGGCCCCCATCAGTGCAGCGCGTCTGGTGAGCATCTTGTTTCCTTTCGAGAACGATCATTTCCCGAAATCTATTCCGATTGCTGCTGGCCTACGTTGTGCCACAGCAACGTTTCGGCGAATGCGGTCGCATGCGCCTGCGGAAATTCGCGGTTTGCACCGGGCGCAGGCGTGAGGGCCTCGGCGGAACGCCTCAGGCCTGCATGCGGCCGTCTATCCCGGCCTCTGTCACGATCCGGTCCATGGCAATGTCATGGGGCTGCGGGAAAATTGTGGGGATCCGGGTCGCCGCAAGCCCGACGCCGATCACCATTGGCCGTGCGGCAAATGCGGCCAGCGTGCGGTCAAAATAGCCGCCGCCATAGCCAAGGCGGAAGCCCGCCTCATCCCAGCCCACCAGCGGCGCAAGCAGGATGTCCGGCGTGACCTCTGGCCCGTCAACGGGGACGGGTATCTTCCAGACCCCTTGCTCCATCTGGCAATCCGGTGTCCATGGCCGGAACACCAGCGGTGCTGCGCGCGCCACCACGACTGGCAGGGCGACCCGCGCCCCGCGCGCGATCAACCGCTCCATCCAGTGGCGCAGGTTCAATTCGGCCTTGATGGACCACCATGCCGAGATGGTCAGCCCCGCAACGGGCCCGCATTGGTCGGCGAGCAAACTGTCCAGATGTTCGGCCACAGCCACTGACGCGGCATGGCGCGTGGCCACAGACATGGCCGAGCGTAGATCCAGCAACCGGGCGCGTTCGCTGTCACGCCACTGTGTCAGCGCGGCTGGGGCTTCCTTAGCGCCCGTCATCAGATGCGCCTTTCTGTCTGGTGCCATTCAAACGGCCCAGATCGGGCACCCCGGCGGGATCCCGCGCGGCATCCTCGATGGCAAGGTTCAGCGACCGCGCGATGCGCTCGGCGCGGGCGATGACGTGGGCAGCCCCTGCGGGGGGGCAGACCTGCCCGGCAGTTTGCCGAAACAGCACCAGCCAACGTTCGAAATGCGCCCATGTCACCGGCAGATCGGCATGTTTGGCAACCGGAGAGCCGTGATAGCACCCGGTCATCAACGCGACCGAGCCCCAGAATCCCACCATACGCGCAAGGTGCGGCTCCCAGTCGGTGATGCGCGCGGCAAAGATCGGGCCCAGCACCGGGTCGGCGCGAACCTTGTCGTAGAAACGGTGCACCAGGGTGGTCAGGATCGCCTCGTTCAGCCCGGTTTCGGCCATCAACGCGGCGGTCATCGCAGGGCGGGCGGACCGGATTTGGGGGGCAGCGGCATCGGGATGCATCATCGGCTTTGGTCTTTCAGGGTTGTGTTACGGTCTAGGCCTGTTAATAGGTATTGTAAATACCGATTCAATAGGACCCCTGCGACCATGCGTCTGACCTCTTTCACCGACTACGGCCTGCGGATGCTGATGCGCTTGGCCAGCGCGCCGGACCGCGCGTTTTCCACCGCCGAGCTGGCCGATGAATTCGGCCTGTCACGCCATCACCTGACCAAGATCATGCAGAGGCTGGGGCAGGGCGGCATTGTCACCACGCGTCGAGGTGGCGGTGGGGGCGCGACCTTGGCACACGATGCGCGGGCGATATCGGTCGGCGCCATCGTGCGCCTGCTGGAAGAAGGGCAGCCGCTGGTCGAATGTTTTGCCGCCACGGGGGGCGATTGCACCCTTACGGGCTGTTGCCGCCTGAAAGCCCACCTGCGCAGCGCCGAGGCGGCGTTTTTGGCCGATCTGGATCGGTCAACGCTTGCCGACATTGCATTGCCTGACGCGGCTCGTGGTCGAGTGGTGGCAGGTACCGGGGTTTGAACCGCTTACAAACTGATCTGCGGCAACGAAATGGCGGTTCCCCAGTTGTAACAGCACGACATCCGCCGCGCCCCCGAAGGACCCTTGAATGATTGCCCAACTGACCCGCCGAGAGCGATATGTGGCGATGGGGCTTGCCACGCTGCTGTCCCTTCTTGGCCTGACCATGGCGGCGGTGGGCAACCACGACCCGATGGCGGTGCATGGGTTCATGGCGATTGCCATTGGTCTTGTGCTGGTCTTTGCGGTGGGCGGTGTGCTGGAAGAGCCAGCCCCGGATGCGGCGCGGTTGCAGCACTACTATGACGATCCGATCAAGGTCGGCATCGGGCTGGCGATGGTCTGGGGCGTGTTTGCGATGTCGATCGGGCTGTGGGTCGCGGCGCTGATGGTCTGGCCGGACGCCACCTTCGGGCAGGCGTGGTCCAGCTATGGCCGCCTGCGCCCGGTGCATACCACGGGGGTGATCTTTGCCTTTGGCGGCAATGCGCTGATCGCCACATCGTTTCACGTCATGCAACGCACCTGCCGCGCGCGGCTGGCCGATCAGCTTAGCCCGTGGTTCGTGCTGATCGGTTACAACCTGTTCTGCCTCTGGGCGGTCAGCGGCTATTTCATGGGGATCACCCAGTCCAAGGAATACGCCGAGCCGGAATGGTACGCGGACATCTGGCTGGTGATCGTCTGGGTGGCCTATCTGGTGCTGTATCTGCGCACACTGAAGCGGCGGGCCGAGCCGCATATCTATGTCGCCAACTGGTATTACCTCGCCTTTATCGTCGTGGTGGCGATGCTGCATATCGTGAATGCCGCCGCCCTGCCTGTCAGTTGGACCGGCGCGAAAAGCTATCCGGCGTTTTCGGGTGTGCAGGATGCGATGGTTCAGTGGTGGTACGGCCACAACGCGGTGGCGTTCTTCATGACCTCGGGGTTTTTGGGGATGCTGTACTACTACCTACCGGTGCGGGCACAGCGGCCGATCTTTTCCTATCGGCTGTCGATCCTGTCGTTCTGGGGGATCACATTCTTCTACCTATGGGTGGGGTCACATCACCTGCATTACACTGCCTTGCCGCATTGGGTGCAGACGTTGGGCATGACGTTTTCGGTGATGCTTCTGGTGCCAAGCTGGGCGTCGGCGGGCAATGCGCTGCTGACACTGAACGGCGCGTGGCACCGGGTGCGCGACGACGCGACGCTGCGCTTCATGTTCGTGGCGGCGGTGTTCTATGGGCTGTCCACGTTCGAAGGGTCGTTCCTGGCCATTCGTCCGGTCAACGCGCTGTCGCATTACACCGACTGGACGGTGGGGCATGTCCATTCCGGCGCGCTCGGCTGGCTTGCGATGGTCACCTTTGGCGCGTTCTATTCGGTCATTCCGCAGATCTGGGGGCGGCCTGCGATGCACTCGGCACGGCTGGTGGAGTGGCACTTCTGGTTGGCACTGGCGGGGCTGCTGACCTACGTTTTTGCCCTTTGGAACGCGGGCATCACCCAAGGGCTGATGTGGCGCACCTATAACGACGCGGGCACGCTGAACTATTCCTTCATCGACAGCATGGAGGCGATGCGCCCCTACTACATCGCCCGCGTGGTGGGTGGGACGCTGCTCCTGGCAGGCATCTGTGTGGGCGCGGTCAACATCTGGCTGACCGTGCGAGTCGCGCGCAATGCGGCCGCCGACCGCCCCCTGACCCCCCAACCGGCGGAGTAGCCCATGCCCCTGTTCAAAGCCCACTACAATCTGGAAAAGAACTCGGTCGCCTTGGTGATCGGGATCATTCTGGCCGCCAGCGTTGGTGGTCTGGTAGAGATCGCGCCGCTGTTCACCATTGATGAAACGGTGGAAACCCTGCCCGACATGCGGGTCTACACGCCGCTGGAGCTGGCGGGTCGCAACATCTATATCCGCGAAGGCTGCTATGCCTGCCACAGCCAGATGATCCGCACCCTGCGCGACGAGGTGGAGCGTTACGGCCCCTATTCGCTGGCGGCGGAATCGCAATACGACCACCCGATGCTGTGGGGGTCCAAACGCACAGGGCCTGACATCGCCCGGCTGGGCGGCAAGTATTCCGACGACTGGCATGTGGCGCATCTGATCAACCCGCGCGCGGTGGTGCCGACCTCGATCATGCCGGCCTATCCCTAGCTTGCGACGGCACCACTGAAGGTGGATGATCTGGGCCAACATCTGGCGGCGCTGAAAACGCTGGGCGTGCCCTATACCGATGACATGATCGCCAATGCGCCGCGCGATGCGGCGGCGCAGGCCAATCCTGACGGCGATACCGCGGGGATCACCGCGCGCTATGGCGAGGCGACAACCCTGCGCCGCTTTTCGGGCACGGCGCGGCTGACCGAAATGGATGCGGTGGTGGCCTACCTGCAAGTGCTGGGCCAGTTGACCCAAGCCCCCTACGCGACCGAGGGGCAGCCATGACCCACGAAACCTTTGTCATCATCGCCAAGACCTTCGGCCTGTTCTACCTAATGGGGTTTTTCGGGGTCGTGGTGGTGCACACCTATCGCCCGTCCCACAAGGCCCGCGCCGAACACGCCGCCAAGTCGATCTTGACCGCCGAGGACCGCCCATGTCCGTAGAGGAACGCGATCCCGTTTCGGGGTATCTGACCACCGGGCATGACTGGAACGGCATCAAGGAGCTGAACTCCCCCGTGCCGCAGATCGTGTTCGCCTTCATGGTGGTGACCCATCTCTACGCGCTGGTGGCGTGGTTTTTGCTGCCGACATGGCCGCTGGGGCAGACATTTACTAAGGGCATGCTGGGGATTGATCAGAAAACGGCCGTCACCGCCGATCTTGCCGCCGCCAACGCCGCCCGCGCCGGGTGGACGGATGCGCTGGCAACGCTGGAGTTTGACGCCATCCGCGCCGATCCCGACCTGATGGCGCGCGCGCTTGCCACAGCGGGACCGCTGTATGGGCAGAACTGTCAGGCCTGCCACGGGGCTGACGGCATCGGCGGACCGGGTTTCCCGCGCCTGAACGATGACACCTGGCTTTGGGGCGGCACGGCGGACGAGATTTCCACAACCCTGCGGGTTGGCATCAACGCGGCCCATCCCGACACACATTTCGCCCAGATGCCTGCGTTCGGCCGGGATGAACTGCTTAACTATCCCGAGATTTCGGTGTTGACCGCCTATGTTCAGACGCTGGCAGCAGGGGTGATCCCCAATGATCCGTCCGAGGGTGCTATGCTGTTCCAGACCAACTGCGCGGCTTGCCACGGCGAGGATGCGCTGGGCGTCGAAGGCACCGGCGCGCCGAACCTGACGGATGGCGACTGGGTTTATGGCGGCGATGCCACCAGCATCCGCCAGACCCTGATCGCCGGGCGGCAGGGGCAGATGCCAAGCTGGCAAACCCGGCTGACCGAAGCCGAAATCCGCGCGCTGGCCCTTTATGTCGAAAGTCTTGCGGGGGCAGGCCAATGATTGCGCCGCGCCACTGGGCGATTTTCGCCGCCTGCGCCGGGGTGGCGCTGGTGATTGCCGCAAACTGGCAATTCGTCCGGCTGGCGTTTGATACCGCGCCCGGCTGCGTGGCGGTAGACGCCGCACGCCCCGCCGCGAAACCCGCCTGCTGAGGAAGGGACACCATGCTGGAACCACTGCCCGCCATCGCACCCAGGGTCCGCCCCGATACAGGTTTTGCCCGCAACCTGCCGCCATTGGTGGCCCTCGACTGGATAGCCGCCGGATGGTCTGACTTCCGCACCAGTCCGGTGCAAAGTCTGGCTTACGGCCTTGCGGTCTTTGCGCTGTCGGTGGCGGTGATCTGGGGGCTGATCGCGATAGGGTTGCCCTCGCTGATCCTGCCCGCGCTGTCTGGCTTTCTGGTGGTGGGCCCGCTGCTGGCCATCGGCCTATATGAGAAAAGCCACCGTTTGCAGATGGGGCAGCTGGTGACGCTTGCCTCCATGATCGTGGCGCACCCGCGGTCGGGCGGGCAGTTGGTGTTTGCGGGGCTGCTGCAGTGCCTTCTGGTGATGCTGTGGCTGCGCGCGGCGGATCTTTTGTATGCGCTGATTTACGGGCTGCTGCCGTTTCCGGGGTACGACCAGATCCTTGGCCAGTTGCTGACCACGCCGCGCGGTTGGGCGCTGATCGGGGTGGGGTCTGCGGTTGGCGGCCTGTTCGCGGCCTTTGCCATGGCGATCAGCCTGTTTTCCATCCCGATGCTGCTGGAGCGCCGCGTTGACGCGCTGACCGCGCTTGGCACCAGCTTTGCGCTGACCACGCAGAACCTGCGCGCCGTGCTGCCGTGGGGAGCGATTGTGGTGGCGGGATTTGCGCTGTCGGCAGCGACGGGTCTGCTGGGCCTGATCGTGATTTTTCCTTTGCTCGGGCAGGGCACCTGGCACGCCTGGGTTTCGATGCGACCAGCAGTGCAGGGGGCGGAATCATGAGCTATCTGTTCCTGATCCCTGTGTCGATTGCCCTTGGCCTTACTGGTCTTGGTGCTTTCTTCTGGTCCATGCGCCACAATCAGTATGAGGATCTTGACGGCGCGGCGGCGCGTATCCTGACGACACCTGACCAGCCCCTGCCGCCCCCCAAACTGGTGAGGAATAGCCATGCGCAACAAGATGCAGGCTAAAGCATGACCGCTGTCACCATCACGACGGACGGCTTTGAGGTGGATGCATCGGTGATCGCCACAGCCTTCGGCCTTGATCCCTCGACGTTGCAGGCGCGGATGCGCGAGGGCGAAGTCACCAGTCTTTGCGAGGCGGGAGTGGACGCTGATCTTGGCCGCTTTCGGCTGACCTTCCGCCATGCGGGCCGGGCGCTGCGGCTGACCGTTAACGCAGACGGCGAGGTGCTGACGCGGGCTATGTTTCCCGTCGGCGTCGCCAAGGCCAACCGCACCCCACCCGCCGATTAAGGACGACGGCTTCGGTTCCGGTCACCGGACGAAGCCCCTTGGCCTTGTTTGGATCATGCGCGTGGTGATCCGGTCATCCTCCCACGCCAGAGATAGATCGCGATGCCGATCCAGACCGCCGCACGCAGGACCATCGCGCCAACCGTCCGTGCCTCGTAGGCGCCGCCGCGCAAGACGTGCAGGCCGAAGAACGCGAACACCGCCACGATGGCCACAGCCAAAGCGGCAGCCAAGGCAGTCGCCCAAGGCTTGCGCAAGAAAATCCCGATCCCGGCAAGCACATAGGCAAAGCCCGACAGAAAGTTGAACCACAGCACAAAGGGCACCGCGTTGCCCACGGCCCCTTGCGCAGCAGCACCGCCGAACAGCGCCTGTCCGCCGGAAAAGATAGTCAAAGCCCCGAACACCACAGCGATGCCCGCTGCGACCCAAAGACCTGTTCCTCGTGAGGGTGTCGTCGTCATGTCTTGTCTCCCTTGTCATCTTCCAGCCGCCCGTCCCGCAGGTGGAACAGGCGGTCAAACCGGTCGAGTATCTTTTCGTCATGCGTTACCGCGATGATGCAGGCGTCCTGTTCGCTGGCCAGTTTGCGGAGCAGGTCCATCACGATCCCGGCGCGCTTGCTGTCCAGCGCCGCCGTGGGTTCATCGGCCAGGATGATGCGCGGGCTGTTGGCCAGCGCGCGGGCGATCGCCACCC
>JBGSJU010000580.1:0-1853 GCA_041741655.1 Rhodobacterales bacterium | reverse complement strand
TGGCGCTGTCGCGCTGCACGGCGATGTGCCGCTACCGCTGTTTCTGGTCGCGGTGCCCGTGCTGTTCGCCGCCGTGTTCGCCGCGGTGCATCACGCCGAAACCGTGGCGCTCCGGATCGGGCAGCCGTTCGGGTCGATCCTGCTGGCCTTGGCCGTCACTGTGATCGAGGTGTCGCTGATCGTGTCGATGCTGTTGTCCGCGCCCGAGGCCGACAGCACCGTGGCCCGCGACACGGTGTTCGCGGCGATCATGATCGTGCTGAACGGGATCGTCGGGCTGTGCCTGTTGATCGGCGGGCTGCGGTTTCACGAACAAAGCTTTCAGGGCGGCAGCGCCACCGCCGCGTTGGGGGTTTTGGGCACGCTGTCCGTGCTGTGTCTGGTGCTGCCGAATTACACGACGACCGTGTCCGGCCCGGTCTATGCGCCCTCGCAACTGGGCTTTGTCGCGGTGATGTCGCTCGCGCTTTACGGGTTGTTTCTGTATGTGCAGACGATCCGCCACAAGGATGTGTTTCTGGATCTTGATGCCTTGGACGATCACGCGCCACCCGATGCCAAGGCGTTCGTGATGGCGTTGGTCCTGTTGCCGCTGTCGTTGCTGGCGGTCGTGCTGTTGGCCGAGGTGATGGCGCATCCGGTCGAAAACGCGATTGCCCGCGCGGGGTTTCCGGCGGCGCTGATCGGCGTGGTGATCGCCCTGATCGTGCTGCTGCCCGAAGGCGTGGCATCGTTGCGCGCGGCGCGGGCGAACCGGTTGCAGACCAGCATCAACCTCGCGCTTGGGTCGGCGCTGGCCAGCCTGTGCCTGACGATCCCGACGGTGGCGGTTCTGTCGATCTGGCTGGGCCAGACGCTGGTTCTGGGGCTGGAGGACAAGCATCTGGTGCTGTTGCTGCTGTCGCTGTTCATGGCGACGTTGACGCTTGCCACCGGGCGAACGACCGTGCTGCAGGGTGGCATTCATCTGGTGATTTTTTTCGGCTTCGTGACAATCTCGGCCATTCCGTAACAGCGATGGCCTAGCGCCAAAGGCGGCCCACCTCGGTCACCTCGTCCGCCGACCCGAACACGAACGGCGTGCGCATGTGCAACCTGTCCACCGCCTGATCCAGCACCCGCGCCGGCCCGTTCGTGGCCTGCCCGCCCGCCTGTTCGATCAGGAACGCAATCGGCGCGCATTCATACAGCATGCGCAGGCGACCCGCCTCGTAGCCCTTGCGCGCATCACCCGGATACAGGAACACCCCGCCACGGGACAGGATGCGGTGGGTTTCGGCCACCAACGAGGCCACCCAGCGCATGTTGTAATTCTTGGCCCGCGGGCCGGTGTCACCTGCCTCCAACGCCTGCACATAGGCGTGCACCGCGCCCGGCCAATGGCGGCGGTTGGACGCGTTGATGGCGTATTCGCGCGTATCTGCCGGGATGGTCAGCGCGCCCGGCACATGGGTAAATATGCCGGTGTCGGGGTCCATCACGAACATATGCGTGCCGTCGCCCCATGTGACCACAAGCGCGGTCTGCGGGCCGAACACGATATAGCCGCCCGCGATCTGGTCGGACATCGGGCGCAGGAAACTGGCGTCCGCCGTCGCCATCGCCGGCAGGATCGAAAAGATCGTGCCGATCGACACGTTGCAGTCGATGTTGGATGACCCGTCCAGCGGGTCGATGGCCAGCGCGAAGGCGCCCGCGGGGTTCAAATCGACCGCGTGCTCCTGTTCCTCGGACGCGTACCAGCGTACACCGGCATCGCCCAGCGCGGCGGCGAACATGTCGTCGGCCAGCACATCCAGCGCCTTTTGTCCGTCGCCGCCGGCATTTTCGCCGACCGCCGCGGCCAGCGATGC
>JBGSJU010000579.1:0-6375 GCA_041741655.1 Rhodobacterales bacterium | reverse complement strand
TTGCGGTTGCTCAGCAAAGCTTGAAGCTCAGCGCGGTCGGCGGGGCCCAGGTAAAGGCAGATGTCGGAGCGTCTCATCTCCCGAACATGCCACAGCCGGTAGCAGTTGGGAATCCTATGTCAGGCGTAGAACACTAGCTGTATTCGTGATGGAAAATTCCGGCCTAATTTCCACTTTCGCTCCCTACCGAGAAGACAAACTTTTCAAAAGGAGCTTTCGGAGGATGACAAAACTGCTACCTGTTTAAGCTCTACCGCAAATGCGAGCAAGTTTTTACCTAACTCTGCAGCCAGCCAATTACTCAAGCACAACGAAGCAAATTCTGATTACCCCCTCACCGCAACGCCCCCCCCCCCCTTCAACTCCTTCGAAAACGCCACCGGATGCGGCTTTAGCCACAGCCTTGCTCGATACACCGGCAGGCTTTCCGTCACCCGCATAACATCGTTGCGGGCCGTGGCGAACGGGATCGCCACGATCCAGTCCACCACGTCCACATCCGCGCGACGGGCCCCAACCACCGGGGCCATGGCCTCCCGCGCTCAGGTCCGGAACACCCGGTAGATCGCGGGGATAACCAGCACGGTCAGCAGGGTTGAGGTGAACAGCCCGAACAGCAACGAAATCGCCAGACCCTGAAAGATCGGGTCGGTCAGGATCACCACGGCGCCGATCATTGCCGCCACGGCGGTCAGCAGGATGGGTTTGAACCGGATCGCGCCCGCCTCGATCAGCACCTCGGTCATCGGGCGGGTGGGGTCGGCGTGGCGGATGAAATCGACCAGCAGGATCGAATTGCGCACGATGATGCCCGCCAGCGCGATGAAGCCGATCATCGACGTGGCCGAAAACGGCGCCGAAAACAGCCAATGCCCGATCATGATGCCCAGAAAAGTCAGGGGCACCGGGGTCAGGATCACGAGGGGCAGTTTGAATGACCCGAATTGCGCCACCACAAGGATGTAGATGCCCAGCAGCGCTACGCCGAACGCCGCGCCCATGTCGCGGAAGGTGACATAGGTGACTTCCCATTCGCCGTCCCACAGCAGGGTCACGCCGGTTTCATCCGCGGGCTGGCCATACAGGCTGATCTGCGGCTTTTCGCCGTCGGCCCAGTCCATCTTGTCCAGTTCTGCGGCGACGTCGATCATGCCATACAGCGGCGCCTCGAACTGGCCGGCCAGTTCGGCGGTGACCATTTCGGCGGCGCGGCCGTTCTTGCGGAAGATCGGGTAGGAGGCGGCCTCGTCCGCCACCCGGATCACGTCGCCCAGTTCGACAACGCCGCGCGCACCCGGCAGCACGTTGGCAGGGATGGGGGTGGACAGGAACCGTTCGTCCATCACCCGGTCGGACCTGTCGCGTTCCAGCCGCAGCGGGATCGGCTGCCGCCCGTCACCGCGATGCGAATAGCCCACGGTCTGCCCACCATTCAGCAACGCGATGGTGTCGAACACGTCGCTTTCCTGCACGCCGAAGAATTCCAGATCATCGGTGGAAATCGTCGCGCGCATCCGGCGCGGTTGCACGCCATAGCTGTCGTCTACATCAACGATGTAGGGAACCGCCTCGAACGCGGCCCTGATTTTCGCCGCCGCCGCGCGGCGGGCTTCTGGGGTGGGGCCATAGACCTCGGCCAAGAGGGTGGCGATGACGGGCGGGCCGGGGGGCGGTTCGACCACCTTCAGGCTGGTGCCCGGCGGCACGACGATGGCCTTGACCCGGTCGCGGATATCCAGCGCGATGGCATGGCTGGCGCGGTCGCGGTCCGTCTTGGCGGCAAGGTTGATCGCCACCTCGCCCAGATGCGGTTCCTGCCGCAGGAAGTAATGCCGCACGAGGCCGTTGAAGTTGAACGGCGCCGCTGTGCCGGCATGGGTCTGCACCGCCAGCACCTCGGGCAGGTCCATGACCACGCGGGCCACGTCCTGCGCCACGCGATCGGTCGCCTCGAGGCTGGAACCTTCGGGCAGGTCGATCACCACGTTCAATTCGGATTTGTTGTCGAAGGGCAGCAGCTTGACCGTGACATCCTTGGTATAAAGTGCGGCCAGCGACCCGAAGGACAGCGTGATCGCGAGGATCAGGAATATCCAGGCGCGGGCCTTGGTTTTCAGGATCGGGCGGGCGACGGCGGCATAGATCGCGCCCAGCTTGCCGCCTGCGGGGCCGTGGTCGTCATGGCCATGCGCCGGCGCATTGCCCGCCACCTTGACCATCAACCAGGGCGTGATGATGACCGCGACGAAGAACGAGAAGATCATCGCGGCCGAGGCATTCGACGGGATCGGCGACATGTAGGGGCCCATCAGGCCCGACACGAACAGCATCGGCAACAGGGCGGCCACGACGGTCAGGGTGGCAACGATGGTGGGGTTGCCGACCTCGGCCACCGCATCAATCGCGCCTTGCACGCGGTCGCGTCCGTCTTTCATACCCCAGTGGCGGGCGATGTTTTCGATCACCACGATGGCGTCGTCAACGAGGATGCCGATGGAAAAGATCAGCGCGAACAGCGACACCCGGTTCAGGGTATAGCCCATGATCCAGGCGGCGAACAACGTCAGCAAGATGGTGACCGGGATCACGATGGCGACCACCACCGCCTCGCGCCAACCGATCGCCAGCCAGACCAGTGCGATGATGCTGATGGTCGCGAGCCCAAGGTGGAACAGCAATTCGTTGGCCTTTTCATCCGCCGTCTCGCCATAGTCGCGGGTGACGGTCAGTTCGATGCCGTCGGGGATCAGCGTGCCTTCAAGCGCATGGACGCGGTGCAACGCTTCCTCGGCCACGATCACGGCATTTGCACCGGCGCGTTTCGCCACCGCCAGCGTGACGGCGGGGGTGCGGCGCAGGGTATCACCATCGCGCGTCACTTGCGCCACGATGGCGTCAGCGTCATCCGCCACATAGGCCACATCGGCCACATCGGCGACATAGACCGGGCGGTTGTCGCGGGTGGTCAGCAACAAGCCCGAAACCTCGGCCGGGGCGGTCAGGGTCTGGCCCGCCACCAGCGCGATCTGCTGGCCATCGTCGCGCAACAGGCCCGTGGTCAGCGTGCGATTGGCCTGCATCACCTTGCCCGCCAGTTGTTGCAAGGTGACCCCATACAGCGCAAGCCGTTCCGGATCGGGCGCGATGCGGATCATGTCGCGGGTTTCGCCCACGATATAGGTCAGGCCAACCTCGTTGGTCTTGGCGACCTCGGCCTGCACTTCACGCGCGATGCGCGACAGGTCCGACGCAGAGGCCGCATGCCCCGGTGCGGGGGCCAGCGTCAGGGTCAGGATCGCCACATCGTCGATGCCGCGCCCGATCACCAAGGGTTCGGGGATGCCCAGCGGGATGCGGTCCATGTTGGCGCGCAGTTTGTCATGCACCCGCAGGATCGCATCTTCGGCTTTGGTGCCGACCAGAAAGCGGGCGGTGACCATGGTGGCGTCATCGCGGGTCTGGGAATAGACGTGCTCGACCCCGTTGATGCCCTTGACGATCAACTCCATCGGTTCGGTCACCAGTTTCACGCCATCCTCGGCGCGCAAACCGGGGGCCTGGACGTGGATATCGACCAGCGGTACGGAAATCTGCGGTTCTTCTTCACGCGGCAGGGAAATCAGCGCGACCATGCCGGCGGCCAGCGCGGCCAGAATGAACAAGGGCGTCAGCGCGGACCGGATGAAGCCACGCGTCAGTCCACCGGCGATGCCAAGACTTTTGGGCGTGGTCATTTCGACCCCTTCGCCAGAACATCGCCTGCGACCAGACCGGACAGTATCTCGATCATCGGCGCGCCATCGATCACATGGGTTTCGCCCGGCACCACCGTGCGCAGCCCGCCCGTGGTGGCCACGAAATCCAGTCCGCCCTGCCGCTGCACCGCCGCCTGCGGTACCAGCAGCGCGTCACGCCGCCCCACCGGCACACGCACCAGCACCCGCGCATCGACATAGCGGTCCGACAGGTCCTTCACCTCGACATCGGCGACGACGCGGCCATTTTCGATCAGCGGATAGACCTTGGCCAAGGTGCCGGTCGCCTGCCCCTCGGGGCCTTCGATCGACAGGGCGTCGCCTTCGGTCAGGGCGCGGGCATGGCGTTCCGGGATCGCAAGGCGAAGAAAGATGCCGCCGCCGCCGATCACCGCCGCCGGTTCACCCGGCAGCAACACCGCGCCGCGCGACACCGGCACGTCCAGAATGCGGCCTGCCACTGGGGCAAGGATCGCGCCTTCGGCGGATTGCTGTTCGATCACCTGCCGCTGAGCCACCACAGCGGCGATCTGGCCGATCAGCACATCGACCTGCGTGCGCAAGGCATCCAGTCGTTGCGCTGTGGCAACGCCGCGCGCCAGCAAATCCTCGCCGCGCTGCAATTCGGTGCGGGCATTGGTCAGTTGCGCGTTCAGCGCCGCTTCCTGTGCCGCCACGGCCTGCATCTGCAAAGCCAGCTTGTCATCGACGACCCGGCCCAGCACCTGCCCCGCTGCGACCATGTCGCCTTCGACAATGTCCAGATCCACCAGCGTGCCGCCGATACGGGCCCGCGCCGGCACGCGGTCGCGCGCCTCGATCCGGCCATAGACCGATTTCCATTCGGTGACGGACACCGGAACCAGCCCATCGGCCATGGTCAGGGACGGCGACAGCAGCGAAAGGGTCAAAATCAGGGTCAAGACGCGCATGGCAAGGGAAGCCTTTCAGGCTGGATCCGGGATGATGCCGTCTATATATATTCCATTTTCAGAATGTAAAGCGACTGTGACAGCGAAACACGCGGCATCGTCGCCGGGCATAGCCGAAAAATCGGTGGATGTCAGGTTCATGGTGGAGCCGAGGGGAATCGAACCCCTGACCTCGTCATTGCGAACGACGCGCTCTACCAACTGAGCTACGACCCCATTGGCGCGGAGGTTTGGCCCAATTCGGAATGACATTCAAGGGGCATCCCGCGCGGTCAGACACGCGGCGGGCCGATCCGGATCAGGCCGGTGACGCGACCGGACGGATCAGTTCAGCGCGAAATGCAGGGGATACTGCCCATTGGTAAAGGGACCGAACAGATCGGGGATATCCGGGTGATCGACCGGTTCGCCGGAAAAATCCGCTACGAGGTTCTGTTCCGACACATAGGCGACGTAATAACTCTGATCGTTTTCGGCCAGCAGATGATAGTAGGGTTGTTCGCGTTTCGGGCGGCTGTCGGCGGGGATCGCCTCGTACCATTCTTCGGTGTTCGAAAATGTCGGATCCACGTCAAAAATCACACCCCGGAAAGGGTGCTTTCGGTGCCGCACGACCTGGCCCAGATGATATTTTGCGTTGGCTTGCAGCATGGTTCTCCAGCCCCTGATTTGACACGATATTCCAGAAACGTGAAAAAGTCGATTCCCGTATGGTCGGGGTTGCGGAAACAATCTGTGAGGGGATGCGGGACGGCGGGCAAGATCGACGCGACGGCAGGTTTCCGCCCTTGGCAAGAAACTGCCGCAAGATGCCGCGGCAGAAAACCGGTCAGGTTGCACAGCGGGGGATTTTCACCACCGCACCGATCCGCTATGATCCAAAGAAAACAAAGAAAGCGTGAGGCATGGGCAGATACCTTCGCGCGCTGATGATGGTCGTGTTGATGGCGTCCTGTGGTGGCGGGGATTATTCCGCGCCCCGTGATCTGGACAATGCCTGCGCGATCCTGTCACAGCGCCCAACCTACGGACGCGCCTTCAAGGCCACGGAACGCCGCTGGGGCGTGCCGGTGGCCGTGCAGATGGCGACGATCTATCAGGAGAGTAAATTCATCGGCAACGCGCGGACGCCGTTCCAATGGACCTTGGGCGTGATCCCGATGGGGCGGCAGTCGTCGGCCTATGGCTATGCGCAGGCGCTGGACGGGACATGGGAGGAATACCAGCGTGAAACCGGCGGCTGGTCGCGCAAACGCGACGATATCGCGGATGCCACCGATTTCATGGGCTGGTACATGACCAAGACGCAGGCGAAGAACGGCGTGTCGCTGGGCGATACCCGCAACCAGTATCTGGCCTATCACGAGGGGCACACCGGTTTCGCGCGGCAATCCTACAACGCCAAAAGCTGGCTGGTGCGCATCGCCGGCGAGATCGAGGCGCGCGCGGCCATGTATAACGCCCAACTGGCCAGTTGCCCGCGCCAATTGCGCTAGGCTTGGCAGGGCACATCCCATCCTTCGGTCAGAGCGGCCGGGGCGGACCGCGCCACAACCCTCCCGTGGGCGGCGCCTTTCGGCGGCACACGACCAGGTTCGGCGCCCGGTGTTGGGTGCGCGTCACCCACTGCAGGGTCACAGCAATCCGTGCGCCCGGAACACTTCCGCCATGTCCGCCTGCGGGCGTGG
>JBGSJU010000578.1:0-3898 GCA_041741655.1 Rhodobacterales bacterium | reverse complement strand
TGCCAATTCGGCCAGTGCCGCCCCGCGCAGGGTTGCGTCATCCACTGACAGCGCGCGCAACAGGCCATCGCCAAACGCCTGCGCCGCGGCCCGATCCCGCGCACGGCTGTATTCCAGCCACGCCGCACCACCAACGATCAGCAGCACGACCAGAATGCCGATCCAGCCGTATTTGCGCATCGCCGCGAACAGCCGGTCGCGCCGGACCTCTTCGGTGACTTCGTCGATGAAACTGTCTGTATCGCTCACGCGGGTCTCCTGCCGGTTGGACCCATGCCCGGTCCGATCCGGCCTGTCTTAACCGCCTTCCGCCCCCCTGCCAAGCCCGCGCGGCCATGGCGGACGGACCCGGAATATGGGCGTTTGATGGCCGGGACCTTGCGGTTCAAACCCACCCGGTTCGGTTGTTGCCGCAATGACCTGCTGCATGGTGCGACCGATGGTGGCGGGTCCGGGCCGCTTGACCCGGTTGAATTGGTCAGAAAATGTTACAGCACCGGTGTGAAACGTGTTCGCCCGACCGGGCGACGCCGCTTGCGCTGCGCCGCGGCATGGGGAAACCTGCCGTGCAATCCGACCGACACATCCGACCGACCTTGCGACCCATCCCGGAAAGGCCCCCGCACATGCCCGATTTCAAGAAGATCCTGATCGCCAACCGGGGCGAAATTGCCATCCGCGTGATGCGCGCCGCCAACGAGATGGGCAAGAAAACCGTCGCGGTCTTTGCCGAGGAGGACAAGCTGGGCCTGCACCGGTTCAAGGCCGACGAGGCCTACCGCATCGGCGAGGGGCTGGGTCCGGTCGCCGCCTATCTGTCGATCCCCGAAATCATCCGCGTGGCGAAACTGTCGGGCGCGGATGCGATCCATCCGGGTTACGGCCTGTTGTCGGAAAACCCCGATCTGGTGGATGCCTGCACCGCCGCCGGCATCACCTTCATCGGTCCGCGGGCCGACACGATGCGCGCACTGGGCGACAAGGCATCGGCGCGGCAGGTAGCGATCGCGGCGGGCGTGCCGGTCATTCCGGCCACGGATGTTCTGGGCGATGAAATGGGCGTCACCCGCGCGCAGGCGGCCACGGTCGGCTATCCCCTGATGCTGAAGGCGTCATGGGGCGGCGGCGGGCGCGGCATGCGGCCGATCCTGTCCGAGGCCGAACTGGCCGACAAGGTGATGGAGGGCCGGCGCGAGGCCGAAGCCGCGTTTGGCAATGGCGAGGGCTATCTGGAAAAGATGATCCAGGCCGCCCGCCATGTCGAGGTGCAGATCCTCGGCGACAAGCATGGCGCGATCTATCACCTGTGGGAACGCGACTGTTCGGTGCAGCGCCGCAACCAGAAGGTCGTGGAACGCGCCCCCGCCCCCTATCTGACCCAGGCGCAGCGCGACGAGGTCTGCGATCTTGGCCGCCGCATCTGCGCCCATGTCGGGTATGAATGCGCGGGCACGGTCGAATTCCTGATGGATATGGCGACCGAGCAATTCTATTTCATCGAGGTGAACCCGCGCGTGCAGGTCGAACATACGGTGACCGAAGCCGTCACGGGGATCGACATCGTGCAGGCGCAGATCCTGATCGCCGAGGGCAAGACGCTGGCACAAGCGACCGGCAAGGCGTCACAGGCCGATGTGCATCTGAACGGCCACGCCCTGCAGACCCGCATCACCACCGAAGACCCGCAGAACAATTTCATCCCAGACTATGGCCGCATCACCGCCTATCGCGGCGCGAATGGCAATGGCATCCGGCTGGACGGCGGCACGGCCTATTCCGGCGCGGTGATCACACGCTATTACGACAGCCTCTTGGAAAAGGTCACCGCCTGGGCGCCAACACCGGAAAAGGCCATCGCGCGGATGGACCGCGCGCTGCGCGAATTCCGCATCCGCGGCGTGTCGACGAACATCGATTTCGTCATCAACCTGTTGAAACACCCCACATTCCTATCCAACCGCTATACCACAAAATTCATCGACACCACGCCGGACCTGTTCGTGTTTTCCAAACGCCGCGACCGCGGCACCAAGGTGCTGACCTATATCGCGGATATCACCGTGAACGGGCACCCGGAAACCGTCGGCCGTCCGAAACCCCATGCCGAGGTCAAGGCCCCCAAACCGCCCAAGACCGGATTGGCCCCACCCCCCTATGGCACCCGCAACCTTTTGCAGGAAAATGGTGCCAAGGGTGTCGCCGACTGGATGCTGGCACAGGATCGCCTGCTGTTGACCGACACCACGATGCGCGACGGGCACCAGTCGCTACTGGCCACCCGGATGCGGTCGATCGACATGATCCGCGTCGCGCCCGCCTATGCCCATATGCTGCCCGACCTGTTCTCGGTCGAATGCTGGGGCGGCGCGACCTTTGATGTGGCCTACCGGTTCCTGCAGGAATGCCCCTGGCAACGTCTGCGCGACCTGCGCGCCGCCATGCCGAACCTGCTGACCCAGATGCTGCTGCGGGCATCGAACGGTGTGGGGTACACCAATTACCCCGACAATGTGGTGCAATCCTTTGTTCGCCAAGCCGCCACCACCGGCATCGACGTCTTTCGGGTGTTCGACAGCCTGAACTGGGTGGAAAACATGCGCGTCGCGATGGACGCGGTGGTGGATACCGGCAAGATCTGCGAGGCGGCGATCTGCTACACCGGCGATATCCTTGACCCCGACCGCGCGAAATACGACCTGAAATACTATGTCGCCATGGCCAAGGAACTCGAGGCGGCCGGCGCCCATGTGCTGGGCCTGAAGGACATGGCGGGGCTGCTGAAACCCGCCGCCGCGCGCGCCTTGGTCAGCGCGTTGAAGAATGAATTGACGATCCCGGTCCATTTCCACACCCATGACACGTCGGGCATAGCGGGCGCGTCGATCTTGGCCGCCGCCGAGGCCGGCGTGGACGCCGTGGATGCCGCGATGGACGCGTTTTCGGGCGGCACCTCGCAGCCCTGCCTCGGGTCCATCGTCGAAGCCCTGCGCCACACCGACCACGACACCGGGCTCGACATCGAAGCCATCCGCGAAATCTCGGGCTATTGGGACCATGTCCGCGCGCAATACGCCGCGTTCGAAAGCGGCCTCGCCGCCCCCGCTTCCGAAGTCTATCTGCACGAGATGCCGGGCGGGCAATTCACCAACCTCAAGGCACAGGCGCGGTCCATGGGGCTGGAAGAAAAATGGCCCGACATCGCGCGCACCTATGCCGATGTGAACCGGATGTTCGGCGATATCGTCAAGGTCACGCCATCGTCGAAGGTGGTGGGCGACATGGCCTTGATGATGGTGGCGCAGGGGCTGACGCGCGCCGATGTCGAGAACCCCGCCCGCGATGTCGCCTTCCCCGATTCGGTGATCGACATGCTGCGCGGCAATCTGGGCCAGCCGCCCGGCGGCTTTCCGCCCGCCCTCGTTGCGCGCGTGCTGAAGGGCGAGGCGCCGATGACCACCCGCCCCGGCGCCAATCTGCCCCCCGTGGACATCGAGGCGACCCGCGCGCGCGTCTCGGCCGAGATGGACGGCAAGACTGTCGATGACGAAGACCTGAACGGCTACCTGATGTATCCCAAGGTGTTTCTGGACTACATGGGCCGCCACCGCGTCTATGGCCCGGTGCGCACCCTGCCGACGCGGGTGTTCTTCTACGGCATGGAACCGGGCGAGGAAATCTCGGTCGAGATCGATCCCGGCAAGATCCTCGAAATACGACTGCAAGCCGTTGGCGAAACCGATGCCACGGGCGAGGCCAAGGTGTTCTTCGAACTGAACGGCCAACCCCGCCTGATCCGCGTGCCGAACCGCGCGGTGAAATCCCAGACCCGCGCCCGACCCAAGGCCGACCCCGCCAACCCCGGCCATATCGGCGCCCCGATGCCCGGCATCGTCGCCGC
>JBGSJU010000577.1:0-5605 GCA_041741655.1 Rhodobacterales bacterium | reverse complement strand
GAATGGTTCAACGCGCTGTTCGATGACCGCGGCCGTCCGTTGGCCGATGGTGAACGCGGCGCGCGGCGGGGCGTGACGCGGGGCGCGCAACTGGACGCGATTGCCGATGTGCTGCGCGCGATCGACGCCGACGCGGTGATGGTGATCGAAGCCCCCGATACCAACGGCAAACGCAACACCACACGCGCGCTGGAACATTTCGCGCGCGCGTTTGATCTGCGGCTGTCGCGCGCCGTGATGGGGTTTGCCAATGACACGCAGCAGGAAATCGCCTTGATGTTCGATCCCGCGCGGCTGTCGGCGCGGCACGATCCGTTGGGCGATCCGACCGGCAAGAAAGGCAGCGTGATGCCGCCCCGGTTCGACGGCGTGTTTCGAATCGATCTGGACATCGACGCGACCGAGGATCTGGTGACGTTTTCCAAGCCGCCGCTGGAACTGGCCTGCCGGACGGCGGACGGCGTGGCCTTTCGCCTGATCGGGGCGCATCTGAAATCGAAGGCACCGCATGGCGCGGTCGGGCGTGACGCGGTGATGCGGTTGGGCATCCTGAACCGGCGCAAGCAACTGGCGCAGGCGATCTGGCTGCGCGCCCGCATCGATGCGCATCTGGACGCGGGCGATCCGGTGATCGTCGCGGGCGATCTGAACGACGGGCCGGGGCTGGATCAATACGAGGCGCTGTTCGGCCGGTCTTCGGTGGAAATCGTGCTGGGCGAGGTGGGGCCGCGCGGGTTGACCGACCCGCATGCCCGCGAGGCGTTGCTGCGCCGTCTGGGCGCCAGCCCGACCACCGCGCGGTTCCTTCTGCCCGACGAGGACAGGTATCTGAATGCGCTGTTGGATTACATCATGGTGTCGCCCGATCTGGCGCCGCGCGCGCAACGCTGGCGCATCTGGCATCCGTTCGACGATCCGGAATGCTGGGCCGCGCCCGCCTTGCGCGCGGCGCTGATTGCGGCGTCCGATCATTTCCCGGTGACGCTGGATATTGATCTTTCCCCGTTGCAAGCGCGCGGATGATCCCCATGTTTGATGGCATGAAACGTGTGATCCTGATCCTGTCGTTGCTGGCCGCACCCATCGCCGCCCCCGTCTCTGCGCAAGAGCCGGAACAGGGGCTGTCGCTGATTGAACGGGGCGCGCAACTGTTCTTCGAAGGGCTGATGCGCGAGGTGGAACCGGCGCTGAAGGATCTGGAAGGCGCGATGCGCGAGATGGAACCGGCGTTGAAGGATTTCGTGGACCGGATGGGACCCGCCCTGACCGACCTGTTGGGCCGCGTGGACGACCTGGCCAATTACGAAGCGCCCGAGATGCTGCCGAACGGTGACATCATCCTGCGCCGCAAACCTGCCGCGCCATCCCCCGGTCCGGCCCCCGGTCCGGCCCCCGATCCCTCCCCAGCGCAACCGCTTGCCCCAGGCGAGATCGAGCTTTAACGCCGGATCCGCACGTCGGTATTGGCCCCCAGCGTGTTCGCCAGCGACTGGAACCGGGCCTGCGCCACCTCGCCGAACAGCGGCTCGGCCGCGCGTTCCAGATGCAGTTCCAGCACCTTGCGGATCGGGAACCAACGCAATTCGCCGGGCGGCTGGCCGGTGCGCAGCCACAGCATCGCGCCGAACCGCATCGCCTTGCCCAGCACTTCGGCCTCGTGGATGCGTTTGGGTTCCAGCAGGCCCATCACGGTTTCAAACCGCGTGCCGTCGCGCGAATTGGAATAGCGGTGCAGCAGTGCCAGCCCCAGAAACACCCGTTCCCAGTGTTTCAGCCCACCCAGATTCGCTCGTGTGGCGTTGTCGAAACAGACTTCGGCGCGGTAATCGGGATGCGCGCGCCAGCTGACATCGTGCAACAGGCAGGCCGCCTTGACGATGCGCAGGAATTCCTCGGGGTGGGATTTGAACAGCGGCAGCACGAACTGAAACAGCGTCTCGCCGAAACCGGGCAGGCGGGCATCCTTGGCCTCGGCGAAATAACAGGCCTCGATCAGCGGGTCGCGGTCGCGCAGCGCCTGCGGCATCTGTTCATACAGCATGCCTTCACGGATGCCGTAGGATGATACCGCGATGTCATGCGGGCGGAACACCCGGACGACCTCGCGCAGAGCCTCGGCGGCCACCGGCACCAACGTGATGCGGTCACGCGAAAGACCCGTACGGGCGCGCAGGGTGTCGATGCCCACGGTGTCGATATGATCGATGGTGGCCATCACGTCATGGGCGGTCATCCGGTATTCATGCAGCACATGCAGCGGATAGCCGCGCCGGTCCATGTCGATGCGCGCGAACGCCCGCCACGATCCGCCAACCAGAAACAGCCGGTTCTTCTGCGGGCCCAATTGCACGGCCAGATCATCGACGATCGCGCGGATGTGGTCGCGGCGGGCCTTCTTGTTGCCCTGAAAATCCTTCAGTTTCAGGGGCCCGAGCGGTGACGTGACCCGTCGACCCACGGTACCGTCGTTGATTTCCGCCAGTTCCATCGACGACCCGCCGATGTCGCAGACAAGGCCATAGGCGCCCGGCCAGCCCAACAGCACGCCCTGCGCCGACAGCCGCGCCTCTTCGGGGCCGTCGATGATGAACAGCCGGATGCCGGTTTCGCGTTCCACCTCGGCCACGAATTCCGCGCCATCCTCGGCTTCGCGCACCGCTGCGGTCGCCACGGCGGTAAAGGGCGCAATGCCCATGCCATCGGCCAGAAGCGCGAACCGCCGCATCGCGGCCAGCGCGCGCACCCGGCCTTCGGGGTTCAACCGGCCCGTCTTGGCCAGACCCGCGCCCAGTCCGCACATGATCTTTTCGTTGTAGAAATAGGCCGGGCTGCGCGCCGCGCCGTCGAACACCACCAGACGGACCGAGTTTGACCCGACATCCAGCACGCCCACCCGCGCCAGCGCGCGGGCATCGGCCTCGGTGAACAAGGGTCGGCCGAACAGGTCTTTCACAGCAACCGGCCCCGGCACAGCAACCAGGGTCTCAACGATTTCGCCAGCATCCATGACTATCCCCGATCTGTCGCGTTTGCGGTCCTTGACGGGGGGTATGCGTCAATCGTCGGTGTGGGTCAATTTGGGAACGTCACCTGCCCCTGCGGAACCCCGGCCGGAAAGCGATGGATTTTCCATGAAGAACCGGTGCGCCGAAAACGCGAACGCGCCTTCGGGGGGCCGCGCGCGGGCGAATGTGCCGTCGCCGCTCATCACCCAGCTTTGCGCGGTATCGGCAAGGTTTGCCGCCATGATCTGGCTGACGATCTGCGCCTTGACGGTGGGGTTTTCGATTTCCACCAGCGTTTCGACCCGGCGGTTCAGGTTGCGGCCCATCCAGTCGGCGGAACTGATGTAGACCCGCGCCTGTTTCGTGGTCAGGCCATGGCCATTGCCGAAACACACGATGCGGGAATGTTCCAGAAACCGCCCGACGATGGATTTGACGCGGATGTTGTCCGACAGGCCCTTGATGCCCGGACGCAGCCCGCAGATGCCGCGCACGACAAGGCTGATCTTCACGCCACCCTGACTGGCGGCATACAGCGCGTCGATCACCTCGGGGTCGATCAGGCTGTTCATCTTGGCCCAGATCTCGGCGGGCTTGCCGGCCTTGGCGTGGTCGATCTCCTTGGCGATCATCTCCAGAAGCCGCGGTTTCAGCGATGTCGGCGAGATGGCAAGGTTTTCCAGCCCCTCGGGCTGGGCATAGCCGGACAGGAAATTGAACACCTTCGTCGCATCGCGCCCCAACCGGGCGTCGCAGGTGAAGAGCGACACATCGGTATAGATGCGCGCGGTGATCGGGTGATAGTTGCCGGTGCCGAAATGGGTGTAGGTCACCAGATGGTCGCCTTCGCGGCGGACCACGGTGGAAATCTTGGCATGGGTTTTCAGGTCCATGAAGCCATAGACCACATGCGCCCCCGCGCGTTCGAGCCGGCGCGACTGGCGGATATTGGCGGCCTCGTCGAACCGCGCCTTCAGTTCCACCAGCGCGGTGACAGATTTGCCATCCTCGGCGGCGTCACACAGCGCATCCACGATGGGCGAATTCTTTGACGTGCGGTACAGCGTTTGCTTGATCGCCACCACATCGGGGTCATTGGCGGCCTGCGCCAGAAACCGGATCACCATGTCAAAGGTTTCATAGGGGTGATGCAGCAGCATATCCTTCTGCCGGATCGCGGCGAACATGTCGCCATCATGGTCGGTCACGCGTTCCGGCACGCGCGGGGTATAGGGCGTCCACAACAGGTCGGGCCGCGCGTCGATCACCAGTTCCTTCAGGTCGGCCATGCCGATCAGGCCATCGACCGACACCACCTCGTCGGGGATCACGTTCAATTCACGCATGATGGTGGCGCGCAGATCCTCGGGCGCATGGGCCGAGATCTTCATCCGGATCACCTCGCCGCGGCGGCGGCGTTTCAGCGCGGTCTCGAATTCGCGCACCAGATCCTCGGCCTCTTCCTCGACTTCCAGATCGCTGTCGCGTAACACCCGGAAGGCGCAATGGCCCTTCAGGTCATAACCGGGGAACAGCTTGTCCAGATGTTTCAGCAGCAGTTCTTCCAGCGGCAGGAACCGGTGCTGGCCGGCGGGGGCGGGCAGGGCGATGAAGCGGGCGACCTGCGCCGGGATCGGCAGCAGCGCCTGCAATTCGCGCTTGTCGCGGCGGCGTTCCAGTTGCAGCGCCAGACAGAAGCCGGTGTTGGGGATGAACGGGAAGGGATGCGCCGGATCGACGGCCAAGGGCGACAACACTGGAAAGACCCGGTTCAGAAATGCCTCCGACAGGAAAGCGCGGTCTTCGTCGGTGACGGTATGCCTGTCGAGGATGTCGATGCGTTCAACGGCCAACTGGCGCTTCAGGTCGATGAAGATGCGCTGCTGCGCGTGCATCAGGCGGCGGGCGTCCTCGTTGATCAGCACCAGCTGTTCGGCGGCCGACAGACCGTCATCGGCGGGCGTCACATTGCCGGCGCGGGCCAGTTCACGCAGGCCCGCGACGCGGACGGTGTAGAATTCGTCGAGGTTATTGGCGGAAATCGACAGGAACCGCACCCGTTCCAACAGCGGCACGCGCGGATTTTCCGCCTCTTCCAGCACACGCCAGTTGAAGCCCAGCCAGCTGAGTTCACGGTTGTAGAACCGTCCCGGCCCGGTCACGTCCAGATCGGGCATGTCCACGGGTTCGGGAAAATCGGCGTGCAGGAAATCGGCGTTTGTCATGATGCAGGACCCTCTGACGTTTGACCCCGCTGTAGCAGGCGGATTGTAACGGGCGCGTGGCAATGCGTGGCGATTGTGCGGCGATTTGTCCAGTCCGGTCTGATCCGGGCCGGCCAAACCGCCGGTGACGCGAAACGGGCCCGGTCTTTGGTCCGGTTTCAGCCTAGGTCCAGCCGGGCCTGCCGGGTCTGGGCCAGCACGTCCTTTGCCAGCGCGCGGTTGACGGGTCGGCGGGCATCCAGCTCGGCTCGGTCCAGCAATTCGACGACCCGCCGCGCCTCGGCCAGTGACCGGTCGATATGGGTGACCAGCCACGGGATCAGGTCGGGGGCCGGCGTCACCTGACGGTCCGCGAACAGCTTGACCAGCACGGCG
>JBGSJU010000576.1:0-9901 GCA_041741655.1 Rhodobacterales bacterium | reverse complement strand
GCCAAGCGCGCGGTGATTGACGCCGCGCGGGCCGCGCGTTAGCCCGCAAGGCATGACCGACACACCAAAACCCCGTTCGCATGGCCGCCTGATGCCGCGCACCAGCCTGCAACCGCGCGATCTGATGGCGGATGCGTAACTGGCGCAGGCGTTTACCGCGCGCATCATCACCCTGTTGCCCGACGCCTTTCCCGGCATTCTGGGCGAAAGCCTGACCGGGCGCGCGCTGGCGCTGGGGCTGTGGCAATTGCACGTGACGGACCTGCGCACATTCGGCCAAGGACGGCACCGCAACGTCGATGACACGCCCGCCGGGGGCGGCGCAGGCATGGTCATCCGCCCCGATGTCGCTGCAGAGGCGATCCGGGCGGCGACCGCCGGGGTGCGCGGATGCTGTCCGCTGGTCTATCTGTCGCCGCGGGGTGCGCGGTTCGATCAGGCGATGGCCCGCGACTGGGCGGCGGGGGATGGTGTCACGCTGTTCTGCGGTCGGTTCGAAGGGTTGGACCAGCGGGTGATCGACGCCTTCGACATGGTCGAGGTCAGCCTTGGCGATTTCGTCCTGACCGGGGGCGAGATCGCGGCGCAGGCGATGCTGGACGCAACGATCCGGCTGTTGCCCGGCGTGCTGGGCAATGCCGACAGCGCGGTCGAGGAAAGCTTTTCCGCCGGCCTTCTGGAACATCCGCACTACACCCGCCCCGCCGAATGGGAAGGCCGCGCCATTCCGGACGTGCTGCAATCGGGCAATCACGCCCGCATTGCCGCTTGGCGACAGGCCGAGGCGGAACGGATCACGCGCGAACGGCGGCCGGATTTGTGGGACGCGCAGCGAGAGGCTTGATCTGTCGCCGCGACAGGCCTATACGGCCCCTGCCCGCAGCCGATTCCGGCTTGTGGGCCGCTTTTCTTTTGCGGGCCGGTTTGCGTCGGCAGGCCCCGAAAGGCGCAAGACACGATAACAGGCGGACCATTCTCCGGCGGGCGCGACAGCGGACCCGAGGACGACCGGGAGTTCCGGACCGCCGCACACCGTCACGGGCCAACCGTGCGCAACATAGGAGTTGATCAGATGAACCTGATCGCACAGATCGAGGCGGAACAGATCGCCGCCCTGGGGAAATCCATCCCCGATTTCAAGGCCGGCGACACCATCCGCGTCGGCTATAAAGTGACCGAAGGCACCCGGTCGCGTGTGCAGATGTACGAAGGCGTGTGCATCAGCCGCAAGAACGGATCGGGCATCGCCGGATCGTTCACCGTGCGCAAGATTTCTTTTGGCGAGGGCGTGGAACGGGTGTTCCCGCTGTATTCGACCAATATCGATTCGATCACCGTGGTCCGTCGCGGCAAGGTGCGTCGGGCGAAACTGTATTACCTCCGGGATCGTCGCGGCAAATCGGCCCGTATCTCCGAGGTCACGAATTACAAACCCAAATCCGACGCTGCGATCTGAGGAGCACAGAGATGAAAAAGGGCATTCACCCCGACTACCACTTCATCGAAGTGAAGATGACCGATGGCACCACCTTCACCGTCCGTTCGACCTGGGGCAAGGAAGGCGAGACAATGGCGCTGGACATCGACCCCACCGTGCACCCGGCCTGGATCGGCGGCGGCCAGCGTCTGATGGACACAGGCGGCCGCGTGTCGAAGTTCAAGAACAAGTACGCCGGCCTCGGTTTCTGATCGACGCCGCGATGTGTCGGCAGGCGCCGCTCCGGACCGGGGCGGCGTCTTGCGTTCAAGGCGTTGACTTGGCTCTGCCGCGGGACTTTGCTTGATGCCACGCGGCGGATAGGATAGCCCCTGCCTCCAATCGAAACCCAAAGGAATGCACCGATGTCGCATATCATCGTCGTCGGCAACGAAAAGGGCGGTGCGGGCAAATCGACCGTATCGATGCATGTCGCCACCGCCCTGGCGCGTCTGGGCTATCGTGTCGGCGCGCTGGATCTGGACCTGCGGCAGCAATCCTTCGGGCGCTACATCGAAAATCGGCAGAAATATCTGGCCGCCGAAGGGCTGAGCCTGCCCTCGCCGGTGCTGTGCGCCTTGCCGGCCGCGGATGCGGACGGGCTGCAACAGGGCGAGAACCCGTTTGACCAGCGGCTGGCGCTGGCCATCGACATTCTGGAACCCGACAGCGATTTCATCGTCATCGACTGCCCCGGATCGCATACCCGGCTTAGCCAGGTGGCCCATTCGCTGGCCGATACGCTGATCACGCCCTTGAACGACAGTTTCATCGATTTCGACCTGCTGGCGCGGGTGGATACCGACGGGAAAAAGATCCTCGGCCCGTCCGTCTATGCCGAAATGGTCTGGTCGGCGCGCCAGATGCGGGCGCAAGCCGGGCTGAAACCCATCGACTGGGTGGTGCTGCGCAACCGTCTGGGCGCGCAGAACATGTTCAACAAGCAGAAGATGGAAGAGGCGCTGGCCAATCTGGCGAAGCGCATCGGGTTCCGCACCGCGCCGGGGTTTTCCGAACGGGTGATCTTTCGCGAGCTGTTCCCGCGCGGGCTGACGTTGCTGGACCTGCGCGATGTCGGCGTGCGCAACCTGAACATTTCCAACGTCGCCGCCCGGCAGGAATTGCGCGAACTGGTCACGGCGCTGCGGTTGCCGGGTGTGACGGCGGATTTCTAGACGGTCGCCGCGGTCTGTTTCGCGGCGCGGCGCAGTGCCACCCAGTTCGACAAGGCCAGCGTGCCCAGCACCACCGCGCCGCCGGTCAGCGTCCATGGCCCCGGATTTTCGCCCATGACCGCCCAGACCAGCAAGGGGGCCAGCACGGATTCCAGCAGCAGCAACAACGCCACCTCGGCCGACGGGATGAAACGCGGTCCGATGGCCAGAAACACCGCTGATGCCGTGATGAACGCGGCGTGGCCCAGTGACAGGCCGATCTGTGGCAAGGTCATGGCCAGATCACCCGCCAGACCCAGCCCCAACAGCACCGCAACCGCCAGATAGGACAGACCCACGGCGGGCACCATCGACGTGGTTTTCACCTGCCGCACCAGCGTCAGACCCAGCGCGTAGATGGCCGACACCGCCAGCGCCAGCAGATCGCCCGCCAGCGACGCGCCTTCGGTTTCGCCCGACCCATAGGCGATGATTGCCAGACCCGGAATGACCGCCAGCATGGTCAGCACCATGCGACGGCTGATCGGTTCGCCCAGCAACAGCCATGAAAACAGGGCGGCGAACACCGGCATCGAGGCGATGATGAACACCACATTCGCCACGCTGGTCAGGCTGACCGCCAGCACGAACAGCACCCCCGATGCGCCGACGCTGGCCATATAGGCCCAGCCTTTCCAGCCGGTGGCCAGCACGGCGGCGAAGGGCGCGCGTCCTTCGCGCAGGGCGAACCAGACCGTGATGGCAAGGCCCACGAACAGCGCCCGCCAGAACGCGATCACCAGCGCATCTGCCGCGATCAGCCGCACGAACAGCGAGTCCGGCACGATGGCCAGCGCCCCCAGCGTGGTGAGGATGATCCCCCTGATCTGATCGGACTGTCGTGTGCGCATCGGGCTCATGGGAGCCGGGATGCCGCGCCGGCGCGGCGGTGTAAAGCGATCTTGTGCGCCCGTCACAGTGCGGGCTGTCGCCACAGGGCCGCTGTTCAGGGAAGGGGCCGCCATTCAAGAAAGGGGCCGCCATTCCGGGTGCAGCCGAACCTTGTCGCGGGGCGCCGTCAGGCGAACCATTGCGCGACCCGGTGACGGCACAGCGTTGGCCGGGGCCAAGGATGCCGTCCCGGCATCAGCGTCGCGCCAGCATCACGCGTGGCGCAAATGTGTTCCGTTCGCCACCTTGACCGCAAGGCCAAGCGCCAGAACCGCCATGCCGGCCAGCGACCAGATCGCCAGCGCGGTCAGGACGGGCGTCTGAAACACGAAGAACAGCACCAGCGCCAGGCTCAATCCGATCACGCTTCCCGTCAGGGTCAGAATACAGGCCATTTCACAGATCCTTTCGCATCATAGTTGCAAGGGTCACGCCGGCCCGCGGCGGAAATGGGGCAGTTTGACGGTGGATTTGCGGTTAAAAGGACCAATGCCCTGACATTTATGGCCCGGTATGGTCCGGCGCCATCGGTCGGGTGCATCGGATTTGCGGTCGAAGTTCATGGTCGGGCCTGTTGTCATTTGCGCCCGGCCAGTCGTTTCAGTGCGACACGCAGCACCGCCGCCTGATCCGCTGACAACCCGGCCACCAGCGCCGCGTCATGCGCCCGCGCGATCGCGGACAGGTCGCGATAGGCCGCCTCGCCCGCCATTGTCAGCGACAGGAACTCGTTCCGGCGGTCGGCGTCGTCACGGGCCCGGGTCAAAAACCGCTTGGATTCCAAGGCGGTGACCGCTCGGCTGATCTTGGTCTTGTGCATGCGCGACCGCTGGCCGATGTCCGTCGCCGTCATGCGCCCGTAAAGCCCCAGATGGAACAGCACCCGCCATTCGGTGCGCAGCATGCCGAACCGGTCGCGATAGACCCGTTGAAACGACAGCGATGCCGCCTCGGCGGCCTGATTCAGCAGATAGGGCAGGAAATCCTGCAATTCGAAGCTGTCGTTTTCCATCACGCGCCCATGACACCCGTTGTTAGTTACAAAATCAACCGTTAACTTTGCAACAGTTTCTGGAGGAGACGCAATGAATCAGCAGGCCCGCCCAACTGGTTTGATCCAGGCCCCGACGCCCGTTGGCACCACGCATGGCTACATGCCCGGTTTCGCCAATGATTTCGAAACCGAGGCGCTGCCCGGTGCGCTGCCGCAAGGCATGAACAGCCCGCAGAAATGCAACTACGGGCTTTACGGCGAACAGCTGTCCGGCACCGCCTTTACCGCCGAACGGCCCGAACGCACGTGGTGCTACCGGATCCGCCCGTCGGTGAAACATTCGGCGCGCTATGCCAAGATCGACCTGCCCTATTGGAAATCCGCCCCGCATGTGGACCCGGATGTGATTTCGCTGGGCCAGTATCGCTGGGATCCGGTGCCGCAGACCGGCGCGGCGCTGACATGGCTGACCGGCATGCGCACCATGACCACGGCGGGTGATGTGAACACGCAGGTCGGCATGGCCGCGCATGTCTATCTGGTGACGGCGTCGATGCAGGACGAATATTTCTTCTCGGCCGACAGCGAATTGCTGGTGGTGCCGCAAGAGGGCCGGCTGCGGTTCGCCACCGAACTGGGCATCATCGACGTCGAACCGAAGGAAATCGCCATCCTGCCGCGAGGGCTGGTCTACCGCGTCGAGGTGCTGGACGGCCCCTGCCGCGGCTTTGTCTGCGAAAACTATGGCCAGAAATTCACCCTGCCGGGGCGCGGGCCGATCGGGGCCAACTGCATGGCCAACCCGCGCGATTTCAAGGCGCCGGTGGCCGCCTATGAGGACCGCGAGGTGCCATCGCGCCTGACGGTGAAATGGTGCGGCCAGTTCCATGTGACGGACATCGGCCAAAGCCCGCTGGATGTGGTCGCATGGCATGGCAATTACGCGCCGTTCAAATATGACCTGCGGACCTATTGCCCGGTCGGCGCGATCCTGTTCGACCATCCCGATCCGTCGATCTTTACCGTGCTGACCGCGCCATCGGGCGTGCCGGGCACCGCCAACATCGATTTCGTGCTGTTCCGCGAACGCTGGATGGTGGCCGAGGACACGTTCCGCCCGCCATGGTATCACAAGAACATCATGTCCGAGATGATGGGCAACATCTATGGCCAGTATGACGCGAAACCCCAAGGATTTGTGCCGGGCGGCCTGTCGCTGCATAACATGATGCTGCCGCACGGGCCGGACCGCAACGCTTTCGAAGGCGCGTCGAACGCGGATCTGGCGCCGCACAAGCTGGACAATACCATGTCCTTCATGTTCGAAACCCGCTTCCCGCAGCACCTGACACGGTTCGCCGCCACCGAGGCTCCGCTGCAGGACGATTACATCGACTGCTGGACCAGCCTTGAAAAGAAGTTCGACGGCACGCCGGGGAAGAAATAGAACCGCAGGTATCTGTGGTGAGGTGAAGGGGGGCGCTGCCCCCCGCTACGCTCCCCCCGGGATATTTTTGAACCAGAGAAGCCGGGTGCTGGCCCGATTAAGGATCACGGATGCCATTGCTGCCAAGCTGGATCGACAGCGCGAACGCGCCGGACCATCCCTTTCCGCTGAACAACCTGCCCTATGGCGTGTTCTCTATCGGCGATGACGACCCGCGCTGTGGCGTGGCGATCGGTGACATGATCCTGGATTGCAGCGCGGCGGAAGAGGCGGGGTTGCTGGCGTTCGACGACGGCCCGCTGTTCGATGTGCCGTTCTGGAACGAGGTGATGGAGGCCGGGCCGGACCTGTGGGCGGCCTTGCGCGCGCGGTTGCTGGTGCTCTTGGGCGCGGGGGCGGCTGAGCGGGCGATGGTGGCAGGCTGTCTGGTGCCGCAGGCGGGGGCCACGATGCACCTGCCGTTCCTGATTTCGGAATACACCGATTTCTACGCCGGGCGGCATCATGCCTTCAATGTCGGGTCGATGTTCCGTGACCCGGAAAATGCCCTGCCGCCGAACTGGTTGCACCTGCCCATCGGATATAACGGGCGGGCGTCATCGGTGGTGGTGTCGGGCACCGATGTGCGCCGGCCTTGGGGGCAGGTGAAATCGCCCGACCATGCGCTGCCGGCGTTCCAGCCATCGCGGCGGTTCGACTTCGAACTGGAACTGGGCGCGGTGGTGGGCATGGCGTCCGACGGCCCGGTGACGGTGGACGAGGCCGATACGATGATCTTCGGCTATGTGCTGCTGAACGACTGGTCGGCGCGCGATATCCAGGCCTGGGAATACCAGCCGCTGGGCCCGTTTCAGGCCAAGGCGACGGCCACCACGATCAGCCCGTGGATCGTGACGCAAGCCGCGCTGCACCCGTTCCGGTTGGCCTGTCCCGCGCGGGAATTCCCGCTGCTGCCGCATCTGCGCGACACCGGCCCGATGCTGTATGACATCGACCTGTCCGTGACGCTGGCCCCCGAAGGCGGCAATGACACGACCATCGCGCGGACGAATTACCGCGAGATGTACTATTCCGCGCCACAGCAGTTGGCACATCACACCACGTCCGGCTGTCCGATGAACGCGGGCGATCTGCTGGGATCGGGCACGATTTCGGGGCCAACCAAGGACAGCCGCGGCAGCCTCTTGGAACTCAGCTGGGGTGGCAAAGAGCCGCTGGCGCTGGACGGTGGCGTGACCCGGTCATTCCTTGAAGATGGCGATGTGCTGACTTTGCATGGGGCGGCTCATGGCGATGGCTTTACCATCGGCTTTGGGGCCTGCACGGGCCGGCTGATCCCGGCTTTGACCGATCCCTACGCCCGTTGAACATAGTCGCAGGGTGGGTGTTCACCCGACCGCAAGAAAGGACAGATCATGGCCAAGGCTTTCGCGTCGCAAGGCGACATGACCGAGAAGACGATCAGCTTCACCGAGGTCGGCGATGGCCTGTGGGCCTTTACCGCCGAGGGCGATCCGAATTCCGGCGTCATCATCGGGGATGAGTCGGTGATGATCGTCGAGGCGCAGGCCACCCCGCGCCTGGCCGCCAAGGTGATCGAAAAGGTCCGGTCCGTGACCGACAAGCCGATCCACCATCTGGTGCTGACGCATTACCATGCGGTCCGCGTGCTGGGGGCCAGTGCCTATGGCGCGCGCGACATCATCATGTCGGACATGGCCCGCGCCATGGTGGTGGAACGCGGACAGGAAGATTGGGACAGTGAATTCGCACGCTTCCCGCGCCTGTTTCAGGGGCACGAAAGCATCCCCGGCCTGACCTGGCCCACCACCACTTTCAGCGACCGGCTGACCGTCTATCTGGGCAAGCGGCGCGTCGATATCATGCACTTGGGCCGCGCGCATACGGCGGGTGACGCGGTGATCCATGTGCCCGATGCGAACGTGATGTTCACCGGCGATATCGTCGAATACCATTCCGCCTGCTATTGCGGCGACGGGCATTTCGCCGATTGGGGCGATACGCTGTACGCGATCAAATGGTTCGATGTCGATGCCATCGCGCCCGGACGCGGCGACGCCTTGATGGGCAAGGCCATGGTCGAGGATGCGATTGAAAACACCCGTGATTTCGTCGCCAGCACTTATCGCCCCGCCGCCCGCGTCGCGGCAAAGGGAGGCAGCCTGAAAGACGCCTGGGATGCCGTGCGCGCGGAATGCGACCCCAAGTTCAAGGACTATGCGATCTACGAACATTGCCTGCCGTTCAACGTCGCGCGGGCCTATGACGAGGCCCGCGGCATAGACACGCCGCGCATCTGGACCGCGGAACGTGACCGCGACATGTGGCAGGCTTTGCAGGGCTGAGCATGGCGGGAAAATACGGACCGTCGCGGGGCGAGTTGAAATTCCGGCTGGTGTTTTCCAGCGTCGGATTCGTGGTGCTGGTGGTGGCGCTGCTGACACAGGGGCTGGATGGGCTGGCCTGGCTTGAGGTCGGGCTGTTCGGCGGTCTGTTTTTGGGGGGCAGCGCGCTCTGGTCGGCGTGGAAATTGTGGAAGGGAGACGGCCGATGAACAAGATCTTCGAGGTCCCGCTTTACCCCTATGCGCGGCATACCGATCAGGATGCGCCCGCGCCGGTTCGCCATCCGGTGGTGATCATCGGTGCCGGCCCGGTCGGCCTTGCCGCCGCCATCGATCTGGCGCAGCAGGGCATCGCGGTGGTGGTGCTGGACGAAAACGACAAGGTCAGTTTCGGCTCGCGCGCGATCTGTTTCGCCAAACGCACGCTGGAAATTGCCGACCGGCTGGGGGTGGGGGCGCCCTTGGTGGACAAGGGCGTGCAATGGAATGTCGGCAAGGTGTTTTTCGACACCCGCAAGGTCTATGATTTCAATCTGTTGCCGGAAGATGGCCATCGCCGGCCGGCCTTTATCAACCTGCAACAATATTACCTGGAGGATCATCTGGTCGCCCGCCTGCGCGCCTTGCAGGCGGCGGGTGCGCCGGTGGACATTCGCGGCGGCAGTCGCGTCAGCGATGTGCAGGACCACGGCGATCATGTCGCGCTGATGGTGCAGACGCCCGAAGGCCCCTATGCGTTGCACGCTAATTGGGTGATCGCCTGCGACGGGGCGAACAGCCCGACGCGGCAGATCATGGGCCTCGATTTCGTGGGCCGGGTGTTCGAGGACAATTTCCTGATCGCCGATGTGATCATGGAGGCCGATTTTCCCACCGAACGCTGGTTCTGGTTCGACCCGCCGTTCAATCGCGGCCAATCGGCGCTGTTGCACAAGCAGCCCGATGGCGTCTGGCGGATTGACCTGCAACTGGGCTGGGACATCGACAAGCAGACCGAAAAACAGCCCGAGCGGGTGATTCCGCGCCTGAAGGCGATGCTGGGCGAGGATGTGGAGTTTTCGCTGGAATGGGTGTCGATCTATACCTTCCAATGCCGCCGGATGGAACGGTTCCGCCATAACCGGGTGATCTTTGCCGGCGATGCCGCGCATCAGGTCAGCCCGTTCGGCGCGCGCGGCGCGAACAGCGGCATTCAGGATACCGACAACCTGTGCTGGAAACTGGCGCTGGTGATCGCCGGGGCCGCCCCCGACAGTCTGCTGGACAGCTATGATACTGAACGGGTGCATGGCGCGGACGAAAACATCCTGAATTCGTCGCGGTCCACCGATTTCATCACGCCGAAATCCGACATCAGCCGGGTGTTCCGCGATGCGGTGCTGGATCTGTCGGAACATCACGCCTTTGCCCGGCCTTTGGTCAATTCCGGGCGGCTGTCGGTGCCCTGCCGCTATGACGGCTCGCCCCTGAACGGGGTCGATGACCTGCCGGGCGGGCCAGACCGCGCCCGGCC
>JBGSJU010000575.1:0-3657 GCA_041741655.1 Rhodobacterales bacterium | reverse complement strand
GTGGAAATGTTCCGCAAGCTGTTGGACCGCGGCGAAGCCGGCGACAACATCGGCGCGCTGCTGCGCGGTGTGGACCGTGAAGGCGTGGAGCGCGGCCAGGTGCTGTGCAAGCCCGGCTCGGTGACGCCCCACACCCAGTTCGAGGCCGAGGCCTATATCCTGACCAAGGAAGAGGGCGGGCGCCACACGCCGTTCTTTGCCAACTACCGCCCGCAGTTCTACTTCCGCACCACGGATGTGACCGGCACCGTGACGCTGCCCGAGGGCACGGAAATGGTGATGCCCGGCGACAACCTGAAGTTCGTCGTGGAACTGATCGCGCCGATCGCGATGGAAGACGGCCTGCGCTTCGCCATCCGCGAAGGCGGCCGCACCGTCGGCGCCGGCGTGGTTTCGAAAATCCTGAAGTAAGTTCTTCCGGGTTCGACGAGGGCCGGCGGGCAAGCTGCCGGTCCTCCTATCAACTCTTATCCGCGAAAGGCTACACCAATGCAAAGCCAGAATATTCGCATTCGTCTGAAGGCGTTTGACTACCGGGTGCTGGATGCCAGCACGCTGGAAATCGTCAACACCGCCAAGCGGACCGGTGCCACCGTGCGCGGACCCATCCCGCTGCCGAACCGCATCGAACGGTTCACCGTTCTGCGCGGCCCGCATATCGACAAGAAGTCGCGCGACCAGTTCGAAATCCGCACGCACAAGCGCATGCTCGATATCGTTGATCCGACCCCCCAGACCGTGGACGCGCTGATGAAGCTCGACCTCGCGGCCGGTGTGGATGTCGAAATCAAGCTGCAGCAGTCGTAAGGAGGCGGTCAGATGCGTTCCGGAGTAATCGCCAAGAAGGTGGGCATGACCCGCCTGTTCATGGAAGACGGTCGCCAGGTTCCGGTCACCGTGCTGCAATTGGACAACCTGCAAGTGGTCGCACAGCGCACCGCCGACAAGGATGGCTATACCGCCGTCCAGTTGGGCGCCGGCACCGCCAAGGCCAAGCGCACCAGCCAAGCGATGCGCGGCCATTTCGCCCGCGCCAATGTTGCGCCCAAGCGCAAGGTCGCGGAATTCCGCGTCAGCCCCGACAACCTGATCCCGGTCGGCGCGGAAATCTCGGCCGAGCATTATCTGGCAGGCCAGAAGGTTGACGTGTCGGGCATCTCGATCGGCAAAGGCTATGCCGGCGCGATGAAGCGGCACAACTTTGGTGGTCTGCGGGCCTCGCACGGTGTGTCGGTGTCGCACCGGTCGCACGGGTCCACCGGCCAGTGTCAGGACCCCGGCAAGGTGTTCAAGGGCAAGAAGATGGCGGGCCATATGGGCGCCGCCCGTATCACCACCCAGAATCTGGAAGTTGTGCGCACCGATGCCGACCGTGGCCTGATCATGGTCAAGGGCGCGGTGCCCGGTTCGAAAGGTGGCTGGGTCACGATCAAGGATGCGGTCAAGCGCAAGCTGCCCGATGGCGTGCCGTTCCCGGCCGCGCTGAAGGCCGCGATGGCTGCCCAGCAGGAAACGCCCGCCGAAGGGGGTGAAGCATGAAACTCGATGTGATCAATCTGGATGGCGCCAAATCGGGCACCATCGATCTGGACGAGGCGCTGTTCGGTCTGGAACCGCGCGCCGACATCCTGCACCGTCTGGTGCGCTGGCAGCGTGCGAAAAAGCAGGCCGGCACCCATTCGACGCTGGGTCGGGCCGAGGTGTCCTATTCGACCAAGAAGATCTATCGCCAGAAGGGCACTGGCGGCGCACGTCACGGGTCCCGCAAGGCGCCGATCTTCCGTCATGGCGGTATCTACAAGGGCCCGGTTCCGCGCAGCCATGCGCATGACCTGACCAAGAAGTTCCGCGCGCTTGGCCTGCGCCATGCGCTGTCGGCCAAGGCCAAGGCGGGCGAACTGGTGGTGATCGAGTCGGCCGAAGCGGCGGGCAAGACCGGCGCACTGGCCAAGCAGGTCAAGAACCTGGGCTGGAAGCGGGCGCTGATCATCGACGGCGCCTCGGTCAACGAGGCCTTCATGCAGGCCGCGCGCAACATCGAAGGGCTGGATATCCTGCCGACGATGGGCGCCAACGTCTATGACATCCTCAAGCGTGACACCCTGGTGATCACGAAGGCGGGGATCGAAGCTCTGGAGGCCCGACTGAAATGACCGCGACGGCAAAACATTACGACGTGATCCGCAAGCCGATCATCACCGAAAAGGCCACCATGGCGTCCGAAGCGGGCGCAGTGGTGTTCGAAGTGGCGATGGACGCGGCCAAGCCGGAAATCAAGGCCGCCGTCGAGGCGATCTTTGGTGTCAAGGTGAAGGCGGTCAACACCACCATCACCAAGGGCAAGGTCAAGCGGTTCCGCGGCCGCCCCGGCGAACGCCGCGACGTGAAAAAGGCCTATGTCATGCTGGAAGATGGCAACACCATCGACGTGGCAACCGGGCTTTAAGTCGTTCAGACAAGGTTGTGGCGGGTGCAGAACCCACCCAACATATTCAAAGCCCCTCGGGAAACCGGGGGGCTTTTTGCGTCAGGATTGCGCCTCGCGGTCCTGATCAAGGAATTTGCGGATCGCTTCCAGATCGGGCAGCAGGGCGGCCACCTGTTCATGCGGGATGGCGGCGGCGACGCGGGCCAGATCGGGGGCCAAGGCTGTGATGGCGGTCTCGCGAAAGGCGCGCCCGGCCTCGGTGATGAACACCTGTTTTGATCGGCCATCGCGGGGATTGTCGCGCAAGGTGATCAGGTCGGCCTTCGCCAGCACCGCCAGCGAATGCGTCATCGAGGTTTTCGGCACCTGAAACGCGCGGGCCAGCGCGATGGGGGTCTGCCCGTCCTTGACGCGCACCAGATGGTTCAGCACGGCGAATTGTGCCACGACGAAGCCCGGCGGCAACCGGGCCTCGAACATGGCGCGCGAGAGTTGTTCGATGATCCCGATCTCGTTGAAAAGCCGGAAATAATCGGTCAACGGCGTGTCAGGCATTGATGATCCGGGTCTCCAGCGGCCAGCGCGGGCTGCGACCCACCGCGGGTCCGTAACCGATGCGCGCCAGCATCTGAACTGTTTCCCCGTTTGGCGCAAGCCTGTCGTGAACCTGCGCGTAAAGCCCGGCCATTTCTGGAAACTCCTGCAGCGCCTGGCTCAGCGGCTGAAACCCCAGCCCGGCGGCGGTGGCGGCAAGATTGACGCGCAGCCAGTCGGCCCCGGTGGCCAGTTGGGTGGCGCGGCTGTTGTCGGGTGTGACCAGCCAGACATGCCCCATGGCGGTGTCGGTATTGGCGAACACCGCGTCCAGCCCGGACTGGAAGGCGAAATTGGTCGGGTCGGCGGCAGAGGCACGGGTGAATTGCCCGGTCAGGTGCAGGGTTTCGAACAGCGGGCCGGAAAAGTCGATGCCGTCGGGATTCGCATCCACCTCGCGCCGCCCGATGCGGAACAGATCGACGCTTTCCTGAAAGGTGTGGGGGGTTTCCACCTCGATCTGCAGCGCCGCGCGGGTCAGGGCGCGCCAAGCGGCAACCTCGGTGGCATCGACCGTGCCGCCAAACGTGGTGCCGTTCTGCACAGTTGCCGCAAGGCCGGGCAGCAGCCCCGGATCAACGGCGCGCGTCATGTCGAACGGTTCCTTGTGCGACCGCCGGTCAAGCGCGTGCGCG
>JBGSJU010000574.1:0-3811 GCA_041741655.1 Rhodobacterales bacterium | reverse complement strand
CGGCGGCTCGGGCGGTGGTTCGGGCGGCGGGTTCAAGCTGACGCGCGGCACCGCAGGTCTGGGGGCGCTGGCCTTGCTGGCGCTGTGGGTTTTCAGCAGCTTTTACACCGTGCGGCCCGAAGAACAGGCGGTCGAGCTGTTCCTCGGCGAACAATACGCCGTGCGGGGGCCGGGCCTGAATTTCGCGCCATGGCCACTGGTCAAGGCCGAAGTGCTGAACGTCACCTCGGAACGGACCGAAAGCATCGGGTCAGCGCGTGGCGGGCAAGAAGCCGGGCTGATGCTGACCACGGATGCGAACGTCGTCGATATCGCGTTTCAGGTCGTCTGGAACATCAATGACCCGGCGAAATACCTGTTCAACATCCGCGACCCGCAGCAGACCGTCACCGCGGCGTCCGAGGCGGTGATGCGCGAAATCATCGCCGCGTCCAATCTGGCACCGATCCTGAACCGCGACCGCGGCGTGATTGCCGACACTGCATTGCAGAACGTGCAGGCCGCGCTGGATGAATACGAGGCGGGCATCAACATCGTCCGCGTCAACCTTGAACGGGCTGATCCCCCGCGCGAGGTGATCGACAGCTTCCGTGAAGTGCAGGCCGCCGAACAGGAACGCGACCGGTTGCAGCGGCAGGCAGATGCCTATGCCAACACCGTGCTGGCCGAAGCGCGCGGTAAGGCCGCGCAGGTGCAGGAACAATCCGAAGCCTATCGCGCCCAGCTGGTCAACGGCGCCATCGGTGAAGCCAGCCGGTTCTCGGCCGTTCTGGCCGAATATGCCAAGGCGCCGGATGTGACGCGCAAACGCCTTTATATCGAAACCATGGAAAAGGTGCTGGGCGGGATCGACAAGACGATCCTTGATTCGGCGCTGCTGGGCGGCGAAGGCGGCAATGGCATCGTGCCCTATCTGCCGCTTAACGAACTGCGCCGCGCGACGGAAGGGAACTGAACCATGCGCATGATGACCTATTTGTTGCCCGTTGTGGTGGTGGCGTTGTTCACCCTGATCTCGTCGGTGTTCGTGGTGGACGAACGCGAAAAGGCGCTGGTACTGCAATTCGGGCAGATCAAGGCCGTGAAGGAGGCGCCGGGTCTCGCGTTCAAGATCCCCTTCATTCAGGAGGTGGTCAAATATGACGACCGCATCCTGTCGCTGGACACCGAGGCGATCGAAGTCACCCCGTCCGATGACCGCCGTCTGGTGGTCGATGCCTTTGCCCGCTACCGCATCGCCGACGTTGTTCGGTTCCGCCAAGCCGTGGGTGCCGGCGGGATCCGTCTGGCCGAGGATCGGCTGGCCTCGATCCTGAACGCGCAAATCCGCGAGGTGCTGGGTGCGGATCAGGTGACATCCGACACCATCCTGTCGCAGGATCGGCGCGGGCTGATGAACCGCATCCGCGACCAGTCGCGGGCCTCCGCGCTCAGCCTTGGGCTTGACGTGGTCGATGTGCGGCTGAAGCAGACCAACCTGCCCAGCCAGAACCTTGAAGCCACCTTTGCCCGGATGCGGGCGGAACGGGAACGCGAAGCGGCAGATGAAATCGCGCGTGGTAACGAAGCCGCACAGCGGGTGCGCGCCTTGGCCGACCGGACCGTGGTGGAAACCCTGTCCGAGGCGGAAAAGCAGGCGCAGATCATCCGCGGTGAGGCCGACGCGCAGCGCAACGCAATTTTCGCCGAAGCCTTTGGTGCGGATCAGGAATTCTTTGCCTTCTACCGCTCGCTGCAGGCCTATGAACAGGCGCTGAAAGGGTCGAATTCGAACATGGTGATGACGCCGGACAGCGAGTTCTTTGATTACCTGAAGTCCGACCGGGCCACGGTGCGCCCGGCGCCCTGATCCGGCACAACCGATCTTGCAGGGGGCTGGCGGTAACGCCGGCCCCTTGCGCATTTTTTCGGCGCAGGTGACGGTTTGTTAACCGCTTGGCGCGCAGGATGCGGCTGTGACAAAGGCTCACGTCAGGGTGACCACGTGCGATGCGCGATTGTGTTGCGGTGCGCCGCGCCTAGATACACAGTAGCCGCAGCGGCCCGCCCATGGGCCCGGCATGTCACAAGGAGAACCGGGTGTGCGAACCAAGGCGCTTTCCATCCCCAATCATGACGCCGGCATTGCCCGCGCGTTGCTGGCCACGCTGATGGCCGCCATTCTGATGCTGGCGCAGGCCACCGGCGCCTTTGCCCGGCCGGACAGCTTTGCCGAACTGGCCACCAAGATCAGTCCTTCGGTGGTCAACATCACCACCTCGACCACGGTCGCCGCGCGCGGCGGGCCGAACCCGGTGGTGCCTGAAGGCAGCCCGTTCGAGGATTTCTTTCGCGAGTTTCAGGATCGCAACGGCCAGGGCGATCGCCCGCGCCGCACGTCGGCGCTGGGATCGGGTTTCGTGATCTCGGAAGATGGCTATATTGTCACCAACAACCACGTGATCGAAAGCGCCGACGAGATCGTGATCGAATTTTTCTCGGGCGAGGAATTGCCGGCCAAGCTGATCGGCCGCGATCCGAACACCGACATCGCGCTGTTGAAGGTGGACGCCGGCAAGCCGTTGCCCTTCGTCAGCTTCGGCAATTCCGACAACATGCGCGTGGGCGACTGGGTCGTCGCCATGGGCAACCCGCTGGGTCAGGGCTTTTCGGTCAGCGCAGGCATCGTGTCGGCGCGCAATCGCGCCCTGTCGGGCAGCTATGACGACTACATCCAGACCGACGCGGCGATCAACCGGGGCAACTCGGGCGGGCCGCTGTTCAACATGGACGGCGAGGTGGTTGGCGTGAACACGGCCATCCTGTCGCCGAATGGCGGGTCGATCGGGATCGGGTTCTCGATGGCATCGAACGTGGTCACCAAGGTGGTGAACCAGCTGCAGCAATTCGGCGAAACCCGTCGTGGTTGGCTGGGCGTCCGCATTCAGGACGTGGATGCCGGTCTGGCGGAATCGCTGGGTCTGGACAAGGTGGCGGGGGCGCTGGTGACGGATGTTCCCGACGGTCCGGCCAAGGACGGCGGGCTGCGGCAAGGCGACGTGATTCTGTCCTTTGACGGGGTCGAGGTGGCCGACACCCGCGCGCTGGTCCGCAAGGTGGGCGAATCCGAAGTCGGGGCCGTTGCCCGTCTGGTGGTGTTCCGTGACGGCAAGACCGAAACGCTGAAGGTCACCCTTGGCCGCCGCGAAGAGGCCGAAGGCGCCCAACCCGCCGCCGCGCCGATGGACGAAGCCCCGGCCGAAGCCACGGTTCTTGGCATGACGGTTGCCAGCCTGACGCCGGAATTGCGCGGCGAGTTGAAGCTGGCGGATGATGCGAAGGGTCTGGTGGTGCGCACGGTCGATGAAACCTCCGAGGCGTTCGAGCGCGGCATGCGCGCGGGTGACCTGATCGCCGAAGCGGGCCAGACGGCGGTGGAAACACCATCCGACCTGTCGGATGCCATCGCACAGGCCAAGGACGGCGGACGCAAATCGGTGCTGCTGCTGGTGCGCCGTGGCGGCGAGCCGCGTTTTGTGGCGCTGGGGATCGAATGACAGCGGGCCGGACCGGGCGCCTTTCCTGTTCGGCCTGACAGGCGGGCACATTGCCTGTTCCTGCAATGGGCAATCACGACACCAAGGGTGCCATCGCACCAGAACAAAGGGCGCCTTGCAGGCGCCCTTTGTGCGTGATCCGGTGTGCCAAGGGGCGGTTTCCTTGTGACCCGGCGTGAAGTCGGGGCGGTTATATGGTCCGACGCTGTCCCAAGGTGGGGCGTGCCCCCGGTGTCCCTGCGCGGGCCTTTGTGCGGCATCCGGCGCGCCGCCGC
>JBGSJU010000573.1:0-4477 GCA_041741655.1 Rhodobacterales bacterium | reverse complement strand
GGGCATTGACCGCAACATCGGGCGCCACAGCCAGCACCAGTTCCCAGCGCGGATCAGCCAGCCGGCGCAACACCCGGCGCAGCTGGTGCCGCATCCACCATGCCGCAGGCACCGTGCCGATGCCTTGTGCCAGCCGGGTTTTCACCCGTCCGGGGCGCGGCAGTTTCACCATCACCACCAGACGCGGGCGATGCCGCAGATCAGGCGAAATAGTCACGCAGCATCCGGGTATAGATCGCCTTCAGCGCCCGCACCTCGGCCACCGGGACACGTTCATCGACTTGGTGCATGAAATTGCCAACCAGACCGAATTCCACCACCGGGCAATGATTCTTGATGAAGCGCGCGTCGGACGTGCCGCCGGTGGTGGACATCACCGGCACATGCCCGGTTTCCGCCTGCACCGCGCGCGACACCAGATCGGACAGCGGGCCGGGCGGGGTCAGGAACGGCTCGCCCGACACCTTTACCGTCATGTCCACCGACACGCCGGTTTCCGCCTGCACACGGTCACATTCCGCGCGCAGCCAGTCTGTCAGGCTGGCGCCGGTGTGGATGTCGTTGAACCGCAGGTTCACCGTTGCGCGCGCCTGTGCGGGGATCACGTTCGCCGCCGGATTGCCGGTATCGATGGTGACGATGGCCAGCGTGGACGGGTCGAAATGCGCCGTTCCCTTGTCCAGTTCATGCGACGCCAGCCGGTCCAGCAGGCGCACCAGCGCCGTCAGCGGGTTGTTGGCGCGGTGCGGATAGGCGGAATGGCCCTGCACGCCGCGCACGGTCAGATAGGCGGTCATTGCACCGCGGCGGCCGATCTTCATCATGTCACCCAGCACGGCGGGGCATGTGGGTTCACCGACCATGCAGGCGGTCATCGCTTCGCCCTGATCGGCCATCCAGTCGAGGATCGCGATGGTGCCATCGGTGGACGCGCCTTCCTCGTCGCCGGTGATGGCCAGAACGACCGCACCATCCGGGGGCGTCTGACGCACGAAATCCACTGCAGCGGCGGCGAAAGCGGCCACGGCGGATTTCATGTCGGTGGCGCCGCGCCCCCAGATCATGCCGTCGCGGACCTCGCCGCCGAACGGATCCGCCGTCCACGCGGCGGCGTCGCCCACGGGAACCACATCGGTATGGCCATTGAAGCCGAAGGTGCGCGGATGCGCCCGCGTGCCCCAGCGGGCATAAAGGTTGGGCGTGCCATTGCGGTCAACCCGGGTGCAGGTGAACCCGGCAGCCTCCAGCATATCGGCCAACAGCACCAGCGCGCCGCCTTCGGCCGGTGTGACGGTCGGACAACGGATCAAGGCTTGGGTCAGGTCGGCGGCGTCGGTCAGGGCAAAGGTGTCGGGCATCGGCGTCTCCTGCTTGGCTTGTGGATTGCTACCGCGCGGCCACGCGGTTGGCAAATGTGGCGCAAAGGACGCAGCCTTGAGCGCAATGGGCGAACCATCTGCTTTCAAGGGCTTACACGGAGTGCCTGCGCATGTTAACGATTGACGCATAAAAATGACCCGAGGCAGGGCATGAGCAGCACGGCCGCAACGTCGGCCTGACCGAACCAGAGCATGTGTAACGGATGACGGGGGCATACCCGCGCGTCCGCGCGACCGGCTGAGCATGAACCCTTCCCGGGCCTCCTAAAAGGGGCTTGGCAGGCATGGTTGCGGCAGCAGAACTATCCATCAACCGAAACGCCTCGGCGACGGCGATGGCGAACGAAATCTTTGGCGACGGGGTTACCGTCGTCAGTGCCACCTACACCGGCGACCGGGATTCGTCGGCGACCTACAGCAACGGGCTTGCCACATCACCGGGCGTCGTGCCGGGCGATACCGGCGTGATCCTGTCCACGGGATATGCGCGCGATTTCACCAACAGCAGCGGCCAGTCGAACCAGTCAACCCAGACGTCAAGCAATACATCCGGACCGAACAACGTCGCCGATTTCAACACCGCCGCCGGCGCGCCGACCTATGATGCGTCCTATCTGACGGTGAATTTCATCCCCACCGGCAATATCCTGACGATGCAGTTCGTGTTCGCATCCGAAGAGTATCCGGAATTCACCAGCGGCATTTATCAAGATTTCGTCGGCGTCTGGGTGAATGGCCAGCAGGTCAACCTGACCGTGGGCGACGGTGACATTGATCCCAACAACCTGAATGGCGGGTCCAACCAGAACCTGTTCATTGACAACACGGCAAGCCAGTTCAACACCGAAATGGACGGCTTCACCGTCACGATGACGCTGAAGATGGTGGTCAATCCCAACGTGGTGAACACGCTGCGGATCGGCATTGCGGATGTGAACGACGCGAATTACGACAGCTCCGTGCTGATCGCCGGCAATTCGGCGCAGGTTGCCCTGATTGCCGCAGACGACGCGCTGACGATGAGCATCGGCACGAACGCGACCCTTGACGTCAAGGCCAATGATCTCGGCCCGACGGGATCAACCCTGACGATCACCCATATCAACGGTCAGGCGGTTGTCGCCGGCAGTACGGTGACCCTTGCAACCGGCCAGCAGGTGACGCTGAACGCGAATGGCACCCTCGGCGTTCTGGCGGATGGTGACAGCGAGAACTACAATTTCACCTATACGGTATCGAATGGCGCGGGCCTGTCGGATACGGCCTTTGTCACGGTCGCGCAGGTGCCCTGTTTCGTCGCTGGCACCATGATTCTGACCCGCGATGGCGAACGCGCGGTGGAAACCCTGACGCCCGGCGATCTGGTGATAACCAAGGACGACGGCGCGCAGCCGTTGCGCTGGATCGGACGACGCCGGGTGGCCGCCACCGGCGATCTGGCCCCGATCCGGATCGAGGCGGGCACCTTCGGGTCGCATCGCACGCTGCTGGTGTCGCCGCAGCACCGCATCCTGATCCGCGACGGGTTGGCGGAACTGCTGTTCGGCGAAGGCGAGGTGCTGGTGGCGGCCAAGGATCTGGTCAATGACCGGTCGGTGCGCCGGATCGAAGGCGGTTCGGTGGATTACGTGCACATCCTGTTCGACCGCCATCAGGTCGTGCTGTCCGAAGGGCTGGAAACCGAAAGCTTCCTGCCCGGCCCGCAGATCACCCACAGCTTCGAACCCGCCGCCATCGCCGAGATCTGCCGGATTTTCCCGGAACTGGACCCGCTGACTGGCGACGGCTACAGCCCGGCGGCGCGGCGGATGCTGAAATCCTACGAAGCCCGCGTCCTCTCCGCTGCAAAGGCGGCCTGAACCATGGCATGGATCGGCATTTCCACCCGCGACGAGTTTCGTTTTGCCTTGGGGGGCCTTGGGCGCGACGCCGGCCTTTCACCTCTGGCGCGTGGCCCCGGTCCGGGGTCGGCCATGTTGACCGCCGGCACCATTCTGGTCGAGGCACAGATGCCGTTGGATGACCGCGCGGTCACCTTGCTGGCGTGGCGCCGGAACCTGCCATGGCCCAGCAGCTTTGCACTGCGCGCGCTGCCGGAACGTGGAATCGTCGTGGTGCTGACCCAAGGCGACCGCGTGCTGCACGCAACCCTGCCGCACGTGACCCAGACTCAAGGCGAACGCATCCTCGTCAGCTATGCCTGGGATGCGCCGGCACGGCGCGGGCGGCTGGCGCTGAAACTGGCGGGCACATTGCGGATGTATACGGTGGATGTGCCCGAACCGCCGCCGATCCCGCTGGCCGATCTGCGCGCGATCATGGCCAGCCCGCATGAACGCCAGATCGACGACGCGACCCAGTTCATCGCGGTATCGGACCGGGTCGAACCGGTTGGCCCGCAAACCACGTTGTCGTTGCATGCCCCGGTCCTGACCGTGGATGGCTATCGCCCCGCCGGCAAGATCGCGGCGGGGGATGTGATCCGCAGCATCGATGGCCGGCTGTTGCCGGTGCTGGCAACGGTGCGGCGGACGGTGCCCGCCTATGGGTCCCACGCGCCGGTGATCCTGCGCGCGCCCTATTTCGGCCTGCGTGAGGACGTACTGGTAGCCCCCGATCAGCGCTTGGTCATCGGCGGGTCCGAGGTGGAGTACCTGTTCGGACAGGAATACGTGCTGGTGCCTGCGCGCCATCTGGTCAACGGCACGGCGGCGATGCGTGGCACCGGCAGCCCCACCGTGACCTATGTGCAGGTGATCCTGCCACACCATGCCGCGCTGATCGTGGCCGGCACCCCGATGGAAAGCCTGTTTCTGGGCCGTATCCGCCGCAAACCCGACGTGCTGGCCCACAGCCTGCTGGCAGGCATGGACCGCGACATTCTGCCGGAACACGCGCAATCCACCTATCAGGTGCTGCGTCAGGTCGAAGCGGTCACTTTGGCGCAAAGACGCGCTGCTTGACACAGCGCGGGGCGCAAAGACGCGCTGCTTGACACAGCGCGGGGCGCAAAGACGCGCTGCCTGACGCAGCGCGGGGCGCAAAGACGCGCTGCCTGACGCAGCGCGGGGCGAAAAGACGCACGGCCTAACGCAAGG
>JBGSJU010000572.1:0-6497 GCA_041741655.1 Rhodobacterales bacterium | reverse complement strand
CCGCCGCAGGCGCGGTTGCCGCCTTGCGGCTGGTCGATCCCGTGGCAGGCTGGGTCGATGACGGCGGCTTGGCTGCCGGTTTCGCCGGCGTCTTGGTGGGTGCCGTTTTGGCGGGTGTCACCTTGGTCGTTGCCGTCTTGGTTGCGGCCGTCTTTTTTTCCGCAGATTTCTTGGCGGCCGGGGTTGCAGGCACTTTGGTATCGATTGTGGGGGTCTTTGCCATGATCTGCTCGCTTTGTTTCGGATTGGTAAACAGCATAAACCGATCCCGTTGCGCTTGCTACTATTGTCTTGATCCTGCTCCCGGATGCCCCAACCCCTGCGTTGTTGCCAGCACAGGCTGCGCGGCAGGGTGACGGGCCATCACATGCAATGGCCCGGGTCTTCCGACCCGGGCCATTGAAACCGTCCAACAGTCATGGCGTGACGCGGGATCAGTGCGTCGCACCCGCCGTTGCCGCGTTCTGCGCCGCTTGTGCCGCGGCCGCGGCTGTCACAGCGGCCTCTTCGGCCTGTTCATCCCATTCGATCGGTTCGGGCGTCCGCACCAGTGCACGCGCCAGCACTTCGGACACGTGCGTCACCGGAATAATCTCCAGCCCCGCCTTCACGTTGTCGGGGATGTCCACCAGATCCTTGGCGTTCTCTTCGGGAATGAACACCGTCTTGATGCCCGCCCGCAGCGCCGCCAGCAGCTTCTCCTTCAACCCGCCGATCGCGCTGGCGTTGCCGCGCAGCGTCACTTCGCCGGTCATCGCCACGTCTTTGCGGACCGGGATCTGGGTCAGCACCGACACGATGGCCGTCACCATCGCCAGACCGGCCGATGGCCCGTCCTTGGGCGTGGCGCCGTCCGGCACGTGGACGTGGATGTCCAGCTTGTCGAACCGCGGCGGTTTGACCCCGATCTGCGGCGCGATGGACCGCACATAGGACGCGGCCGCCTCGATCGACTCCTTCATCACATCGCCGAGCTTGCCGGTGGTCTTCATCCGGCCCTTGCCCGGCAGGCGCAGCGCCTCGATCGACAGGATTTCCCCGCCCACCGACGTCCAGGCAAGGCCCGTGACGACGCCGATCTGATCTTCCTTCTCGGCCAGACCATAGCGGTATTTCTTCACCCCCAGATAGGTGTCGATATTGTCCGCCGTGACGTCAACCCGTTTGGTGCCGCCCTTGATGATCTCGGTCACCGCCTTGCGCGCCAGCTTGGCGATTTCGCGTTCAAGGTTCCGCACGCCCGCTTCGCGGGTATAGCGGCGGATGATCTCGGTCAACGCGCCATCGTCGATGCTGAACTCGCCCTTGCGCAGGCTGTGGCCCTTGATCTGCTTGTCCAACAGGTGATGCCGCGCGATTTCGCGCTTTTCATCTTCGGTGTAGCCGGCCAGCGGAATGATCTCCATCCGGTCCAGCAGCGGCCCCGGCATGTTGTAGCTGTTGGCGGTGGTCAGAAACATCACGTTCGACAGATCGTATTCCACTTCCAGATAGTGGTCCACGAAGGTGGCGTTCTGTTCCGGGTCCAGTACCTCCAGCAATGCCGCCGCGGGGTCGCCGCGGAAATCATGGCCCATCTTGTCGATTTCATCCAGCAGAATCATCGGGTTGGTGGTCTTGGCCTTTTTCATCGCCTGAATGATCTTGCCGGGCATCGACCCGATATAGGTCCGCCGGTGGCCACGGATTTCAGATTCGTCGCGTACCCCGCCAAGGGAGATGCGGATGAACTCGCGCCCTGTCGCCTTGGCGACCGATTTGCCCAAGGGTGTCTTGCCCACGCCGGGCGGACCGACGAGGCAAAGGATCGGGCCTTTCAGTTTCGCCGACCGGGCCTGCACCGCCAGATACTCGACGATGCGTTCCTTGACCTTGTCCAGACCGTAATGGTCGGCGTCCAGCACCGCCTGCGCCTTGGGCAGGTCCTTTTTCACCCGCGACTTGGTGCCCCACGGCACGCCCAGCATCCAGTCCAGATAGTTGCGCACGACTGTGGCCTCGGCCGACATCGGCGACATCGACCGCAGCTTCTTCAGCTCGGCTTCCGCCTTTTCACGGGCTTCCTTGGACAGCTTGGTGGCTTCGATGCGGGCTTCCAGCTCGGCGATCTCGTTGCTTTCCTCGCCGTCGCCCAGCTCGCGCTGGATCGCCTTCATCTGCTCGTTCAGGTAATATTCGCGCTGGGTCTTCTCCATCTGCGACTTGACGCGCGTCTTGATCTTCTTCTCGACCTGAAGAACCGACATTTCACCCTGCATCTGGCCATAGACCCGCTCCAGCCGCTCGGCGACTTCCAGCGTTTCCAGCAGTTCCTGCTTCAGCCCGACGTCGATGCCCAGATGGCCGGACACCAGATCAGCCAGCTTGGACGGTTCCGAGGTTTCCGAAACGGCAACCAACGCCTCTTCGGGGATGTTCTTCTTGATCTTGGCATAGCGTTCGAATTCGGTCGCCACGGTGCGCGTCAGCGCCTCGACCGCATGGGGGTCGCCCAGTTCATCGTTCAGGATCACGGCCCGGCCTTCGAAATAGGGCTCGGACCGGATGAATTCGACGATCTTCACCCGGCGCTGGCCTTCGACCAGCACCTTGACGGTGCCATCGGGCAGTTTCAGCAGTTGCAGCACATTCGCCAGCACACCGACGTTGAAGATGCCGTCAACATCGGGGTCGTCGATTCCCGGGTCTTTCTGCGACGACAGCAAGATCTGCTTGTCGTCCCGCATCACCTCTTCCAGCGCGCGGACCGATTTTTCACGGCCCACGAACAGCGGCACGATCATGTGCGGGAACACCACGATATCGCGCAGCGGCAGCACCGGATAGGAGGGGTTCAAGGTCTCTTTCATGCGCATTTTCCTGTCTGCGGCAAGTCGGCGGGCCCCGCGTATCGGCAGCCCCGGTCGCTTCCGTCCAAGGGGATTAATCTGGGGCGGCTGGCCGGCGGTTTCAACTGCCTGTTCACGACCCTGCGATCACAATGGCGGGCGGCGGGCATCAGGGCAAGGGGCGGCGCACAGGTTGGCACCAGAATGCGGGGCAAATCCACGGAAATGCCGGCCTGTCGGCTGTTGCGCCGGCGCGATCGATCAAAATGTTGTGTGACCGAAGGTCGTCGGCACCGTCATCTAGCCGGCCTGACCCGGTCGCCCGGTCACAGCGACCAGCGCCGCGTTGCCCGCGCAATGCGCAGACCGAACCGGCGGGCCCTGTCCAGATCACCATCCGGGATCATCATCGTCGTGTCCGGGCCGGCGGTTGCCGCCAGCCCCAGCCAGACGTCTGGCGCATGAACCCATTCGGAAAGCGCGGCATCGGGCGCGGCCATCTGGTCCTGACCGACCCAGACCATGCCGTGCCGGGCGGCAAACCCGGCCAGTTGGCGCAGCGTCGCCAGACAGTCGTCGTCCGGCGCTGCCACTACGGTAAACCCGGCCGCGATCTTGTCCGCCCAGCCCTGATGCGCCGCGATATCGGCGGTATCCTCCATGAAGGACTTGAAGGTGGCGGCGGCGGACCCCAGAACCGTTGGCGCGCCAAAGACGATGGCATCCGACGCCTCCAGCGCGTCCCAGTCGATGCGGAACATCACCTCGACGTCGATCAGACGGGCATTGCAATCGGCCTGACCCAGCGCCTTGGCGATTTCCTCGGCCAGGCGGCGGGTCTGGCCGGGCCCGGCGGCGTAGGCAATGGCGATATTGGGCATTCAGCGGGCATCCTGAAGGATCATGGCGGCGGCCTTTTCGGCGATCATGATGGTGGGGGAATTGGTGTTGCCGGACGTGATACGCGGCATGACCGACGCATCCGCCACGCGCAAGCCATCGATGCCGCGGAACCGCAACTGCCCATCGAGTGGAGCGGCGGCATCCGCGCCCATCCGCACCGTGCCGACGGGATGAAAGATCGTGGTGCCGATGTCGCCCGCCGCGTGTTTCAATTCGGCGTCGGTCTGCGCCGTTGACCCCGGTTTCATCTCGGACGGCGCATATTTCGCCATCGGCGCCTGCGCCATGATCTCGCGCGCCTGCCGGATCGCCGCGATGGCGGTGGCGCGGTCGCCTTCAGTGGCCAGATAGTTGGGCGCGATGACCGGCGCGGCCATGGGATCGGGGCTGGCCAACTGCACATGCCCCCGGCTTTCGGGGCGCATGTTGCAGACGGACGCGGTCAGCCCCGGAAAATCGTGCAGCGGTTGGCCGAACGCCTCCAGCGTCAGGGGCTGGACGTGGTATTGCAGGTCAGGCGTCGCCAGATCGAGGCGCGACCGCGTGAAGGCGCCCAGTTGCGACGGTGCCATCGCCATCGGCCCGGTGCGGAAGAGCGCGTATTCGGCGGCGATCCGCGCCTGTCCCCAGACCGAATTGGCCAGCGTGTTCAGGGTTTTGGCCCCGGTCAGCCGCCAGGCGCAGCGCAGTTGCAAATGGTCTTGCAGGTTCGCGCCGACCTCGGGCGCGTCGCGGACCACAGGCAGGCCCAGCGATTGCAGATGCGCCCCCGGCCCGATGCCCGACAGGTGCAGGATCTGCGGGCTGGCAATCGCACCGGCGGCAAGAATGACCTCGCCACGCGCGCGGGCCTGCCGCGCGACACCGTCCTGCAGGTAATCCACCCCCACCGCGCGGCCATCCACGACCACGATCCGCGTCACTCGCGCCTGTGTTTCCACCCGCAGGGATTGCCCCGCCTTTGGCAGAAACGCCCGCGCCGTGGTCAGCCGCCAGCCACCCCGTTGATTGACCTTGAAATAGCCCACCCCGGCGTTGTCGCCGGTATTGAAATCGGGGGTTTCGGGGATACCCGCCGCCACGGCGGCGGCGCGCCAGTCATCCAGCACATCCCAATGCAGCCGTTGATTGGCCACCCGCCATTCGCCGCCCGCGCCATGGTGATCCGACGGGCCGTCCACGCAATCCTCGGACCGCTTGAACCACGGCAGCACGTCGTCCCAGCCCCAACCGGTCAACCCCATCTGTCGCCAGCCGTCGTAATCCGCCGCCTGCCCGCGCATGTAGATCATGCCGTTGATCGCCGAACAGCCGCCCAAGCCCCGCCCGCGCGGATAGAGCAACGACCGCCCGTTCAGCCCCGGTTCCGGCGCGGTGCGGAACATCCAGTCGGTCGCCGGATTGCCGATGCAATACAGATAGCCGACCGGGATATGTACCCACGGGTTCAACCCCCGCCCGCCGCCTTCCAGCAGCAGCACGCGCTTGTGCGCCGCCGACAGCCGCGCCGCCAGCACCGACACGGCCGATCCGGCCCCGATCACGATATAATCCCAATCGGACATGGCATTCTCCCTTGGCGTGCAGACTACCCGGGCGGTCCGCCGGCGCAAGGCGCCTGTGGCGGGGGCGAGGGGCCAGACCCTCGCGCTCCCCGGGATATTTCGAAACCGAAGAATTGCAGGATGCGACGCGCGGCCAACCGGGCTACAGCGGCAGCGCGGTCGTCTTGAACACGGTGCGCAAGGCAAAGGACGATTGCATCTGCGCGACGCCCGGCAGGCGGGCCAGATGCTGGCGGTGGATGCGGGCGAAATCCTCGGTATCCTCGGCCACCACCTTCAGGATGTAATCTGCCGTGCCCGCCATCAGATGGCATTCCAGCACATCGGGAATGCGAGCAACGGCCTTTTCGAACGCATCCAGCACCTCGTCGGCCTGTCCCGACAGGGTGATTTCCACGAAAACCGTGGTCGGCACGCCGATCTTGCGCGGGTCCAGCAGCGCGACGTAGTCGCGGATCACCCCCGCCTCTTCCAGCCGCTGCACCCGGCGGTGGCAGGCCGACGGTGACAGGTTGGCCGCATCCGACAGGTCGGCATTGGAAATGCGCCCCTTGCGCTGCAACACCGTCAGGATGCGCAGGTCTGTCGCATCAAGTGCCGCTTTCGCAGAAATCTTCGCCATATGGGCCGATCCTTGCACGTTTCTTCGCAACACTGGTCGAAACGCGCCAAGGATTTCAAGCCGATTTCACACCGTTCCTGCGAAACTGCCCCAAGGAAACCCAAGGAGATGGCCCATGAAGATCGGATGCCCGAAAGAGATCAAGCCGCAGGAGTACCGTGTCGGCATGACACCGGATGCTGTCCGCGAGGCGGTGGCCCATGGCCACGGCGTGCTGGTGGAAACCGGTGCCGGGTTGGGTGCCGGGTTCACGGATGCCGATTATGTCGCCGCAGGCGCGGCGATGCTGGCAACGGCGGCGGATGTGTTCGCGGCCGCCGACATGATCGTGAAGGTCAAGGAACCGCAGGCCGTCGAACGCGAGATGCTGCGGCGCGGGCAAATCCTGTTCACCTATCTGCATCTGGCCCCCGATCCGGCGCAGACACAGGATCTGATCGCGTCCGGCGCGACCTGCATCGCCTATGAAACCGTGACGGACCGCGCGGGCGGGTTGCCCCTGCTGGCCCCGATGTCCGAGGTTGCAGGCCGTCTTGCTCCGCAGGTCGGGGCCTGGACGCTGCAAAAGGCCAATGGCGG
>JBGSJU010000571.1:0-1806 GCA_041741655.1 Rhodobacterales bacterium | reverse complement strand
CCTGCATGGCGCGGCCGCGGATGCGCAACAGGCGCGCGGTATCCGACAGGGTCAGCGCGCCCGCGGCACAGAGCGCGGAATATTCGCCAAGACTGTGACCCGCGACATAGGCCGCGTCGGTCACATGGATGCCCTCGGTTTCCAGCGCGCGCATGGCGGCAATGGAGGTGGCCATCAGCGCGGGTTGGGCGTTTTCAGTGAGCGTCAGCGCGTCCTGATCGCCGTCCCAGATCAGCGCGGACAGGTTCTGGCCCAGGGCGGCGTCCACTTCGTCGAACACCGCGCGGGCGGCAGGATAGGCATCGGCCAGCGCGCGGCCCATGCCGATGGTCTGGGCGCCCTGGCCGGGAAAGACGAATGCACGGGTCATGCGGGCCTCTTTCTGCAACGGTCACACAGGGGGCAGCCCTGCGATGGTCGCCTTGGCATAGCGGCTTGATTGCGGCCCTGCAACAGGAGTGCACCTGCAGAGCGTGGCGGCGCAAGTCGGCGCTGGACTGGGTCACACCCATGATCGTGCCGATAAGAAGGAGGGCGGGATGCGGCTGACGAATACACAGAATTCTTGAGCGGGCCGTTGCGCGACCTGCCTCGCGGACCTGTCAGGAGTGATGTCGCGCCGGTGCCGCCAGGGGCCTGAAACGGCCGTTCGACGGGAAACCGCAGGTGATGTGGCCATTTGAACCGGAGGGGCCGCACGGCCGCGATCAGGTCCGGGGAATTGCGCCCGAGGCGCGGCCGATCCATGCGACCGGCCGTCCCGCGTCCGGGATCACGACTTGCGGATCAGCCCGTTCTGGCTTGCGACATCGACGATCTGCGCCGCATCCAGATCGCGGGTCGGCCGGTTGACCACGACACGCCCAGACCGGTCCCGCGCGAGGAACATGTCGCCATCAACCCGCACATCGGCAAGGTTGGCGAAGTGATAGCGTGCTTTGAACCGGGCAATGCCGTCCGCCCCGCGCAGGAAATGGCGCACCTCATGCTGCGCGCCGTCAAACTGGAATTCATCGCGGCCCGGGTCGCGCCCTGCCTGCAACAGCACCCCGCCCAACAGAAGGAAGAACATCGACGCGGCCAGTTTCATCAAGGCGCCTTCGGTGTCGTTCAACACACCCGGTGTCAGCCACAGGCAGATCGACGCCACCAGCAAGGACGCCCCCGCGACATGCAGAATACCGTTGCTGAGCCAACTGGCGGCGGCTTCGATGCGGTCCGGGACCGTCTTTCGTCCATCAGAAGGATCATCAAACCTTGACGTCATCGCAGGCCTCCCGGCGGTGAATTGTTTCACAAAGGCGACGCTAGGTCGGAAAAGCGGCGTAATTTGGGCAATAACGCGGTGGATTTGAGCCACGCGAGGCCGGTTGCCACGGTGGAATACACGCTTGCCTTTGCGGGCGATCCATCGTAACTGCGTGCGTCTTTCGCAAGAATGCTTGAACCGCGCAGACTCTCGTGGGGGGTCGCGAAAGATCCACAACCCCCCTATGAAATGCGCTTGATAGAACAGGAGTGCACATGCCGCTTTACGAGCATGTCTTCATTTCCCGTCAGGACCTGTCCACAGCACAGGCCGAAGGGCTCGTCGAACATTTTTCCACCGTGCTGGCCGACAATGGCGGCAAGGTTGCGATGTCCGAATACTGGGGCGTCAAGACGATGGCCTACAAGATCAACAAGAACCGCAAGGGGCACTACGCCATGCTGCGCACTGACGCCCCCGCGGCGGCTGTGCAGGAAATGGAACGCCTGATGCGCCTGCACGAGGACGTGATGCGCGTGCTGACCATCAAGGTGGAC
>JBGSJU010000570.1:0-1751 GCA_041741655.1 Rhodobacterales bacterium | reverse complement strand
CCCGGAACCCGAGGTGGCGTTTCTGGTGCAGGCGGCCGCGAAACCGGCCGATGCCCGGGGTCGTGTGGGGCAGCCACGGTCCGAAACGCTGCTGAACGTGCTGGCGCAACTGGAAGCGCGCGATCGCGGTCTGGTCTGACCCTGCCCGGTTTGCAGGCAGGGCCGGGTTGGCGGCGGGAAAGGCCATGGTCCGTGGACATTGCCCCTTGGCCGTTGGCGATTTGATCCCTATGTCCCATTACAGGGCCTGATACGTGGGCCTGCTGTCCGCAGGAGATGCGTCCATGGCCGAACCCACATTCCTGATCCTCGCGCTGACGTTTCTGGCCGCCTGTTTTGCCGCCGGGGCGACGGGGGCGATGTTCACGCCCGGCGAATGGTATCGCAGCCTGAAAAAACCGTTCTGGACCCCGCCCGACTGGCTGTTTCCGGTGGCCTGGACGGTGATCTACCTGTGCATGGCGTTGGCGGGGGCGCGGATTGCGCTGCTGGCGGGCACCGTGCCGGAAACCGGGTTTGCGCTGGCGCTGTGGGCGTTGCAGATCGCGCTGAACACGCTCTGGACGCCGGTGTTCTTTGGCCTGCACCGCATCATGGCGGGCATGATAGTGCTGACCTTGCTGTGGCTGGCCGTGGCCGCGACCACCGTGGCCTTCTGGCAGATCGACCTGATCGCGGGGCTGTTGTTCCTGCCCTATATCACATGGGTCACGGTCGCGGGCGCGCTGAACTTTGCGGTGCTTTGGCTGAATGGCAAGGGGCCGCAACCCGATGTGGTGGCGACGGCTCGTCGCTGATCACCGCCCGTCCCGGTTCACGGCCAGCGTGCCCGGCGCGGCACCCGCAGGGCCAGCATGGGTTTCAGCACCGGCTGGTCGAACCGCCACAGGTCCAGCGCCTCGTGCATGCCTACCGTCGTTTCGCCATCGATCCGGGTTTCCACCAGCCCGCGCGAATAGAACGGCGCCTGCAACAAGGACAGATGGTGACGCGGCCGGGTGCCCGCGTCGGCCCGGGTTTCGCGTCTCAAGCCCCAGATATTGCGCCGGAACGGAACCATCGGTGGCGGTGTCACGACCTGCACTTCTCCGGCACGGTCGATCTGCACCCCCAAGGCCAGCGTGCTGCCATCGCGCCGCGTCGCGTCATAGAAACATACCGTGCGGTCCCTTAACGGATAGCGGCCCCAGGTCCAGAACCTGAAATCCTGTTCCAGCGGGCGCGTGCCGAAATTGGCGTCGAAATAGCCATGCCCGGTCCAGCGCGTGCCGGGGCCGAAATCCACGGAAATTTCCGCAATCGGCGCAAAAGGCCGCCACATGTGCCGCCCGTCCGGCGTCAGCGCGACCTCGGTCTGCGTCACGGCCTGCGGCGTCAGCACGATCTGCCCGCGCAGGGGCGCGACCTTGGGCAGCGCGCCCCATTCGTTGACGTCGATCACCATCTGGCTGCCGGTCCAGTGCATCTGGCTGGGCCCGACGGAAAAGGTATCGCGGGTCTGGGTCAGCGCGGCGCGGCCACGGTCGGTCATGGTGAACGTGCCGCCGAGGCCGGAGGTGACCACATTGATGCAGCAATGGTTGGCCGGATCGCCGCGCCCCGACCAGCCATACCACGGCGAAAACACCGATCCGATGAAGCCGATCACCGAAACGGCGCGCGTTCCGTCGTCCGAGATGCCGTCAACATACCACCAGGCGTAGCCGCCGGGCGGGGCGGTGACGCGGAAATCCGGTCCTCCGCCAAGGCCG
>JBGSJU010000569.1:0-11603 GCA_041741655.1 Rhodobacterales bacterium | reverse complement strand
TGGAAGGTTTCAGGCGGATCGACCGTCGGCTCTTCGCCTATTACCTGATGCACGACTATGCCTTTACCGCTCTCGAAGGCGGGGCTTACCCGGTGGCGCTGGTTGCAAGGTTGGCCGAATTCAGGGCCCGGGTGCGCAGCGCCCTTGGCACCTCGGTGGATGAGGTTCTGGTGGTCGGCCATTCCTCGGGCGCGCATCTGGCGGTGTCGGTGCTTGCCGATCTGATCCGCGACGGCGTGCCGGGTCGCCCGGCGCTGGGGTTCCTGTCGCTGGGGCAGGTGGTGCCGATGGTCAGTTTCCTGCGCGATGCGTGGCGGTTGCGCGCTGATCTCGCCTACCTGTCCACGCGGTCGGAACTGACATGGATTGACGTGACCGCGCCCGGCGACGGCTGTTCCTTTGCGCTGTGCGATCCGGTGTCTGTGTCGGGGGTGGAAGGCCCGGGAAAACGCTGGCCGTTGGTCATCTCGGCCGCGTTCACGCAGACCTTGTCGCCCGAGCGCTGGCAAAGCCTGCGCTGGCGGTTCTTCCGGCTGCATTTCCAGTATCTTTGCGCCTTCGACCGACCCGGCGATTATGACTATTTCCAGATCACCGCCGGACCGCAGACCTTGGCCGCGCGCTATGCCGGGCGTCAACCATCAAAAAGCCGCATCGACGTGACAGCATCGCGCTACACTCATATCCGACCATGACCGGCTGCCCCGTCCATCCGCCGAAGCCGCCGTCACGGCCCGACCGCGTCAGCCTGTGGCGTTACATGCGCCTGTTCCGGTCCGATATCCTGTCGGCGCAGCCCGCGCGGCTGTATCGCGCGTGGATGGCGGAATTTCGCACGCCGTTCTTCCGGTCCTATCTGGTGAACCAGCCCGAACTGGTGGCCGAGGTGTTGAAGGCCCGCCCGGATGACTTCCCGAAATCGAACCGCATCGCCGAAGGGCTGCGGCCCTTGCTGGGCAATTCGGTGTTCCTGACCAATGGCGAGGTCTGGAAACGCCAGCGCCGCATCATCGATCCGGCGTTCGAGGGCGGGCGGCTGCGCGACACCTTCCCTGCGATGCTGGCCGCGAGTGAGGCGGCGGTGGCACGGTTGGCGGCGCGGGATGGTGATGTCGTTGAAATCGAGGAGGAAACCAGCCACGCCGCCGCCGACGTGATCTTTCGCACGCTGTTTTCGATCCCGATCGACCATGCCATCGCGCGCGACGTGTTCCATGAATTCCGCCGCTATCAGCGCAGCCAGCCGATCCTGAACATCGCGGCCTTTCTGCCCTTGCCGCGTTTCATCCCGCGCGGGTTCTCGCGCGATACCCGCGATGCGGCGCGGAAAATCCGCCGCCTGATCACCGATCTGACCGCCGCGCGGCAGGCCGATATCGCCGCAGGCACCGCGCCGGATGATCTGGCGACCAAGATCATGACCACGCGCGACCCGATGACGGGGCAGGGGTTTTCCACTGCGGAAATGGTCGATCAGGTGGCGATCTTTTTCCTCGCGGGGCATGAAACCTCGGCCTCGGCCTTGGGGTGGGCGCTGTTTCTGATGGCGCTTTTCCCCGACTGGCAGGACAAGGTGGCCGCCGAGGCGCAGGCCGCCGGCCCGATGGATTTCGCCGCCCTGTCGCGGCTGAAAACCGCCCGTGACGTATTTCGCGAAACGCTGCGGCTGTACCCCCCGGTGCCGATGATGGTGCGCCAAGCGACGCGCCCCGAACACTTCCGCGACCGCGATGTGCCCACCGGCGCGCAGATCGTCATCAGCCCTTGGCATCTGGGCCGCCACGAACGGCTGTGGGACAATCCCGACGGCTTTGACCCCGCCCGCTGGCAGGGCGAGGTGCCGCGCGAGGCCTGGATCCCGTTTTCCGCCGGCGCGCGGGTCTGCACCGGGGCGGGCTTTGCGATGATCGAGGGGCCGTTGCTGCTGGCGATGATCCTGCGTGATCTGCGCTTCACGCTGACCGATCAGGTGCCGCAGCCCGTCGCGCATCTGACGGTGCGCTCCGCCAATGGTATCCATCTGCGGGTGGACCGCCGCTAGGTCGTCGCGCGTTCGGCCCAGCCGGCAAAGATGCGTTCCAGCACCAGCACGCCGTAGTACAGCACGATCCCCAGCACCGCGAGCGCGATCAGGACCGCAAACATCAGCGGATAATCCCCGTTGGTTTCGCCGGATTTGAACAGCGCGCCCAGGCCCCGGCCATGCGGGCTGACGATTTCCACCAGATTGGTGCCGATGAAGGCCAGCGTCACCGCAACCTTCAACGCGCCAAAGAATTCCGGCAACGTCTTGGGCAAGGCTATCTTGCGGAAAATCGTCAGCCGCGACGCGCCAAGGCTGCGCAGGATGTCGCGGTATTCGGGTTCCAGCGTGGACAGCCCGATCCCCACTGACACCGCGATGGGAAAGAACGAGATCAGGAAGGCCATCAGCACCGTGTTGAAATCATGCGCGCCGATGAAGATCAGCGAGATCACGGGCACCAGCGTGGCCTTTGGGATCGCGTTGAAGCCCACAAGCAGCGGATACAACCCGTCTCGCGCGATGCGCGAAAACCCCATGATCATGCCCAGCAGCGTGCCAAAGATCACCGCGAGCCCCAGACCCAGCACGGTGCGCCACAGCGTCTGCCAGCCCATTTCGACAAACAGCGCGCGGTATTTCCAGAACGCGGGCGGCAGGTCTGACGGCGAGGCCATCTTGTAGTTCGGCCAGTTGTTGACCCAGACCAGTGCCTCCCACAGGCCCAGAAAGATCAGGATAGCCCCGACCGGCACGGCGATTTTCTGCAAGGTTTCCATCAATGCGCGCCATCCCGGCCTTGTGCGATGCGGATCTGGTCGCGCAGGTAATGCAGCATGTCCTGCGCTTTCGGTTCGTACAGGACGTCCAGCGTGCGGTCGGCCGGAAGATCGACCGCCAGCACCGTCTGCGTGCGCGCCGGACGGCCGGACAGCACCACCACCTGATCGCCCAGAAACACGCTTTCGCGCAGGTCATGCGTGATCAGCACGCAGGTAAAAGGTTCCGCCGCGCGCAGGTCGCGCATGGTCTGCCACAGGTCTTCGCGGGTGAAATTGTCCAGCGCGCCGAACGGCTCGTCCATGATCAACACGTCAGGCTTGTGCACGATGGCGCGGCACAGGCTGGCGCGCTGGCGCATGCCGCCGGACAGTTCGGATGGCCGCTTGCCCTCGAACCCGTCAAGGCCGACCATCTTGAGCAGTTGCATCGCGCGCGCCTCGCGGTCTGCGCGCGGCATCCGGGGGGCAACGATCTCCAAAGGCAGGATGACGTTGTCCAGAATGGTCCGCCATTCCAGCAGCACCGGGTTCTGGAACGCCATGCCCACGGTCTTGCGCGGGCCGGTGACGCGTTCGCCGTGCAGCCAGACCTCGCCGTGGTCAGGTTTCATCAGCCCGGCGATCAACCGCGTCAGGGTGGATTTGCCACAGCCGGACGGGCCGACGACGGCGCAGAATTCACCTTCGGGCACCGCCACGTTCAACCCGTCCAGCACCGGCAGCGGCCCCGCCTTTGTGCGATAGGCGTGACGCACATCCTTGATATCGATCAGGTTTGTCATGACGACCTGCGGCAAGGGTGTGTCGGGGGCCCCCGGAAAGACCGGGGGCCGGGGGGTTATTGCAGCATGCGCGCGGCGGCGTCGGGCAGATAGGACGGATCGAAATACAGCGCTGCATCGGGCTCATTGGCGAAGGAATAGACCGTCTTGGTCTGCTCGATCGCCTTGGCCATGCGGGCCGGATCGATGCCGCCCATGCCGTTCGCCTTGACGAAATCGGTCAGCACATTGGCCTCGATCGACATGGTCAGGCGTTCGGTTTCCAGCGCCGGATCGGCGGCGGGGTTGCGTTTCACAAGGGCCGCGATGGCCTCAGCAGGGGCGGCGATGCTGTCTTTCCAACCCGCGGCGATGGCACCCAGAAATCCGGTCACCAGCGCCGGATTGGCCTTGGCGAAATCGGTGTTCACGATGATGGCGTTGCCATAGAGCGCGACGCCGTGATCGGCCATCAGGATGACCGAGATGTCATCCATCGGTACGCCCAACCGTTTCAGGTTCAGCGTGGATGAAAAGGAAAACCCGGTCACGGCCGTGACCTTGCCTTCGGCCAGCATCGGTTCGCGGACCGGAAAGCCCACGGGTTCCACGGTGACCTTGGTCATGTCGATGCCGTTCTCGGCGGCAAAGATCGGAAACTGCGCCCAGGCGCCATCGGGCGGCGGCGCGCCCAGTACCTTGCCCATGATATCGTCCGGTGCCGCGATGCCCAGCGACTTGCGGCCGACCATGGCAAAGGGCGGCTTGTCATAGATCATCATCACGGCGGTGACGGGCGCGCCGGGGTTCTGGTCAAGGAATTTCATCAGGCTGTTGATATCGGCAAAGCCGACCGGGAACGCGCCGGTAGCCACCTTCGGGATCGCGTCCAGCGACCCCGCGCCTTCGGAAATCGTCACATCCAGACCGGCGGCGGCGAAATGGCCCTTGTCCAGCGCCACGAAATAGGGCGCTGCGGGGCCTTCGAATTTCCAGTCGAGCGCAAAGGGCATTTTCGTTTGGGCGCTCGCGGCCCCGGCAAGGGCAAGTGCGGCGACAAAGCTGGCAAGGGCGTGGCGGAACATGGTGGATTCTCCCGGTTGATTTGCGCCTGATTTCGGACGGCGGCAGCCGTGCTGTCCAGTTCGCCGCGCCAGATTGACCGGCGCACGACATGCATCAAGCCACAAAAGCGACCAAAACGCCAAAAACCGCCTCAAACTTAGGCAGATCAGCCGTTTCGGTAATGCTCCAGCACCAGCACCCGGATCGCCGACGCCAGCCCGACATCGCCGCGGTTGGCGTCCACCTCGGTCGCCAGCGCGTTCAGGGTCTGGCCCCGCATGGCGGCGATATCCCGAAAAGCCGCCCAGAATTCGGGTTCCAGCGACACCGAGGTGCGATGGCCGCGCAGCGTCAGCGAATGCTTCTCGGGCCGCATATTCTTCAAGTTGGTCATTCGCGTTTCAAGGCATCCAGATCGCGTGCCGCTTTAGCCGCGCGCGCCTTATCCAGATCCATTTCGGCCTTGGTGCGCCCGTGCTTTGCGGCATTGGCGTCCGCGCGGGCCTTGTCCTCGGTCCGCGCCTTGGCCTTGCGGGCCTTGTTCAGGTTGATCGTCTCTCCCACACGGATCACCCTTCTGCTTCTTCGGTTTTCAAGTATCCCGGGGAGCGCGAGGGGCTGGCCCCTCGCTCCTTCGTCCTCAGCCTTTCGGGCCGATCATGTCTTCGGGGCGCACGATCCGGTCGAACGTCTCGCCATCGACATACCCCAGCGCGATGGCCTCCTCGCGCAGCGTCGTGCCGTTCTTGTGCGCGGTTTTCGCCACCTTGGTCGCGGCGTCATAGCCGATGGTTGGCGCCAGCGCGGTGACCAGCATCAGCGATTCCTGCATCAGTTTCTGGATGCGCGGGATATTCGCCTGCGTGCCCACCACCATGTTGTCGGTGAAACTGCTGGCCGCGTCGCCCAGCAATTGCATGGATTGCAGCACGTTGTAGGACATCATCGGATTGTAGACGTTCAGTTCGAAATGGCCTTGGCTACCGGCAAAACCCACGGCGGCGTCATTGCCCATGACCTGCGCGCAGACCATGGTCAAGGCCTCGGCCTGCGTCGGGTTGACCTTGCCCGGCATGATCGACGATCCGGGTTCGTTTTCCGGCAGGATCAACTCGCCCAGCCCGGACCGGGGGCCGGAGCCCAAGAGCCGCATGTCATTGGCGATCTTGAACAGGCTGGCGGCGACGGTTTTCAACGCGCCCGAGAACATCACCATGGCGTCATGCGCCGCCAGCGCCTCGAACTTGTTCGGTGCGGTGACAAAGGGCAGGCCGGTTATCGCGGCAATCTCGGCGGCGACGTTTTCGGCAAAGCCCTTGCGGGTGTTCAGCCCGGTGCCCACGGCGGTGCCACCCTGCGCCAGTTCATAGATATCGGGCAGGCACATCTCGACCCGGCGGATACCTTGGGCGACCTGATGGGCATAGCCGCCGAATTCCTGCCCCAGCGTCAGCGGCGTGGCGTCCTGTGTATGGGTGCGCCCGATCTTGATGATGTGCTTGAACTCATCCGATTTCGCCGCCAGCGCCGCGTGCAGTTTGTGCAGCCCCGGCAACAGCACATCGCGCGCCATCATGCCGATGGCGACATGCATCGCGGTGGGAAAGGTGTCGTTGGACGATTGCCCCATGTTGACGTGGTCGTTGGGGTGGACGGGTTTCTTCGATCCCATCTCGCCGCCCAGCATTTCGATGGCGCGGTTCGAAATCACCTCGTTGGCATTCATGTTCGACTGGGTGCCCGACCCGGTCTGCCAGACCACCAGCGGGAAGTTATCGTCGAACTTGCCGTCGATCACCTCTTGCGCCGCGGTCTGGATCGCCTTGGACAGGGTGTGGTCCAGATCGCCAAAGCCTTCGTTGACGATGGCGGCGGCTTTCTTGATCACCCCAAGCGCGCGGATGATGGCCACAGGCTGGCGTTCCCAACCGATGGGAAAGTTGATGATCGACCGCTGCGTCTGGGCGCCCCAGTATTTGTCGCCATCGACCTCCAGCGGGCCAAAGCTGTCGGTTTCGGTGCGGGTCGAATGGCGGATCTCGGTCATGGGGACACCTCTTGCGCTGCGTCCCCGTCATACCCGACCGGCGGGCGGAATCAATGCGGTCTGCGACGGAATACAAACACCCGCGCTGGCGGCAGATTGGCCCAGACCGTGCCACGCTTGGTCGCCACCACGCCCAGTTCGCGCTGCACATCTTCGGGGATCGGCGCGTTGGGGCTGTAGGTGATCTGCACAAAGTATCCGTCAGGCCGCATCACGCGGAACGACGGGCCGACGATTTCGCGCTGGATCGTGGGGCGCGCCAACACCGGCACACCGGAAATCACCGCGCCGACATCGCGCAGACCCAGCTTTTCGATGTCCTGCGCGGGGCGGTTTTCCACCCGTACGCCGGGGAATTTTTCCCGCAGGGTCTCGCAGAACCGGGGGTTCAGTTCCAACAGCGTCAGCCGTTCGGGGGCAATCCCGCGTGCCAGAATGGCCTTGGTGAAGCTGCCGGTGCCCGGCCCGATTTCCACGATGGGGCCTGTCACATGTTCCAGACCCTCGGTCATCAACCGCGCCACGGCGGCCGACGATGGCGCGATTGCCGACACCTCGGTCGGACGGCGCAGCATCTCTCCCAGGAAAACGGCAAAATCCTTGGCCATGTCGCAAGCTCCCCTTCGCGTCGGCTGTTACATTGTCATATGCACGACGAAGGGGCCGCCCGCGCAAGTCCCGGCGATGGCTGTTTACAAAAAATTCATGGTCGGGGCGGCATATCGCCTATTTGCGGAAACGATCCAGCTGGACGACCTGCGCGGCACCGCGCCCCTTGGTGCTGTCGGACCCGTTGCGCGGGCTGTCGGGATGCGGGGTTTCCGGCGGCGGTTCGTCGTCATCCTCGTCATCGGCGTCACTGGTTTCGAAACGCAGCCCGAATTCGACCGATGGATCGACAAAGGTGCGGATCGCGTCATAGGGAATGTACAGTGGTTCCGGCCGGTCACCGAAGTTCAGCGTGACGAAGAAACCGTCATGGGTGACCTTCAGCTTGTCATACCAGTTCTGCATCACCACCGTCATGTCAGCCGGATAGCGTTCCTTCAGCCAATCCGCCATCTGCACCTGCGGATCGCGGGTGTCGAAGGTGATGAAGAAATGATGCTGGCCCGGCAGGCCATGCGCCTCGACATCCCGCAGCACCTGCTGGATCAGCCCGCGCATCGCGCGGTGCATCAGCTTGCCATAGTCGATCGTGCGGGCCATCGCCGTCTCCCTGCCTGCGGGTCAGCATAGGGGATTCGGAACAAAACGAAAGACCACCCAAGGTAATTCTTGACGTCATCCAACGTCATGCAACGACATGCAGCAGAAGGCCCGCCGCCGCCGCAATTGCTAGTGTTGTGGCCAGACCGCGCCGCAAGGGACCGACGAGAATTGCCGCCAGCGCAACAAGGGCCAAGGCCACGGGGTCAATCGTGGTCCAGACCGGGCGCAGGCCGAACCGCGTGATGTCGATCTGCGCAAACAGCACGTGCAGGGCAAACCACAGGGCAAGGTTCAGGATCACGCCGACCACCGCCGCCGTGATCGCCGCCAACGCGCCCTTCAGGCGGGGTCGCGCCATGATCCAGTCCAGATACGGGGCGCCGGCAAAGATCCACAGGAAACACGGCAGAAAGGTTGACCAAAGCGCCACGATGGCAGCGCCAACCCCCAAAGCCACGCCACCCCTGCCGTGACCGGCGAGGAAGGCCACGAATTCCGTCACCAGAATCAAGGGCCCGGGCGTGGTTTCCGCCAGTCCCAGCGCGTCGATCATCTGTCCGGTGGTGATCCATCCCTTGTCGGCGACCACGGTCTGCGTCATCCACGCCAGCACGGCATAGGCCCCGCCAAAGGTGACGACCGCCAGTTGGGAGAAAAACAGGGCAACATCCCACAGGAAGTCCTGCCCGAAAGCCGGCAACAACAAAAGCGGCCCGATCCACAACCCGCCCCAGATCGCGATAGTGCGCAGAGTAGCGCCGTGCGTGGGCAGGGGCACGGAAGGTTCGGTAAGTCCGGGGCTCGTGATCAGGCCATAGATGGCTGCCGCAAGGATGATCAGAGGGAACGGCACCGCGAGCACAAAAAGTCCCAGAAACGCCAGCGCCGCAATGACCCAGGCCGCGCGCCCGGTCAGGGCGCGTTTGGCCACCTTCTGCAGGGCCTGCACCACGATGATGACAACTGCCGCCTGAATGCCGGTAAATGCTGCCTGCACAGCCGGTTGCGTGCCATAGCTTATGTAAAGGATCGCCAAGGCAAGGATCAGCGCCGCCCCCGGCAGCACGAACAGCAGGCCGGCCAGAACCCCGCCCGCCACCCCGCGCAACCGCCAGCCGGAGAATGTGGCCAGCTGCATCGCCTCGGGGCCGGGCAGCAGCATGCAGAACGACAGCGCGGACAGATAGGTCTTTTCGTCCAGCCAGCCGCGCCGGTCCACCAGTTCGCGGTGCATCAAGGCGATCTGCGCCGCCGGGCCGCCGAACCCCAACACGCCGATACGGCCAAAGGCGGCGAACATCTCGCCCCATGTCGGGGCGTCGGACGGTGTGGCGGTGGTCGTGATGGTTGTGGTCATGGCTGCCTTCCTGCTGGCCAATCATGGCCTTCATCAAATCCATCGCGGGCCCAGCGATAAAGCGCATCATACAGCGTCATTCCGGCGTCCAACTGCGCCAGATCGTCCTTGAACAGGCGCGACAACCCGACCGACAAAGCCAGCAGTCCGGCCGCCTGCGGCGCCAGATCATGCCGGTCGGTGTCGGCGGCCCGCACAACGGTCGCCAGACGGTCCAGCGCGGGATGGGCCAGCCCGAAATCGGCGATCAGCGTGTCGAATGTGCAGGTATCGCCGCGGTGCGAATAGGCGACGCCGTCGATGTCAAAGGCTGTGGCGCCAAACCGGTCGGCGACGGCTTCGACCTCGGCAGGGGTCACGAACAGGAACCGCGCGTGGGGGGCGATGAAGCGGCGGATAAGCCACGGGCAGGCGATGCGGTCGATCTTTGGCCGGTGCCGTGTCACCCACAACCGGGTGCCGCCCAGCAGGTCGATAGGCGTCAACGGCAAGCCCGCGGCAGCCCAGGCCAGATGGCCGCCCGCCAGCACCTCGGCGTCCATGCCAGATGTGCGCAACAGGGCAGCGGCGCCTTCCGACAGTTTCTTGCCGGCTTGGCAGACGACAACCGCCCGAATGCCGGGGCTGGCGCAAGTCTCGATGGCCGCATGCGCGCAGCCGTGCGCCGTGGGGATGCGGCGCGGGTCAAGCGCCACATCCTCGGGCAGGCGCACGTCGATCACCAGCGGCGCGTCGGGCGTGCCGACCATACGGAAAAGTTGTGCGGGGGAAATCTGGCCGTATCCGGGTATCAAAGCATCCTTGGTTGCAGAAACAAAGATGCGACGCTTGGGCCGGAGCCTCACGGGGCGCGGTCGCAGACCCCACGGCGGCAGAAATACGGCACGGCGGGCTTGTGTCAAGCCGGGAAACTGCGGGCTGGGAAACTGCGGGAGGGGAAAGTGCAGGCTTCTGTTGCCAGGTGCCTGCGAACCCCGCCTTACGCTGCTAGGCGCAAGGACTTCAGATTTGGTATTTCTAACCGCTTACGCGGCCAGAGCCACCGGAGCATGATTGTCATTGGCAATTATGCGATTTGCACCGATAACGGTGGTAGCTCACCGAAGCAAAGCAACATCTTTACACGTTCGTCGATCCTGTTTCGACCCCAAGCCCCCGCAATGCCGGGTGTATTGGTGGAGTCGCCGGGTACCGCCCCCGGGTCCGATCCGCTTATTCCATGCGCGTTTATGCCCATAGTCCCCGAGAGGACTTCTTGAATATAGGAAGCCCGGACCGCTTTGGGAAGAGGGGTTTGCACCGGTCGCTTTTGTCTGCCAGTTTGCAGGCCGGACAGGACCGGGAACGGGGCATGATCCGGGCCATGCTACGGCCAAGTTCGGGCCATGCAGATCGGGGAGGCAGGGGTGATCACGCGCAATACCGTGCGCAGTCTGGCGCGCTATAACGTCTGGCAGAACAGCCAGTTGCAGGCCGCAATGGAACGGTTGACGCAGGCCGAACTGGTGCAGGATCGCGGCGCGTTCTTCGGGTCGATCCTTGGCACGGCGAACCACCTGCTGTGGGGCGATGCCATGTGGATGCACCGTTTCGACGGGGGCGCAAAGCCGGACGGCGGGATCGCCGACAGCCCGCGCCTGTGTCCCACGCTGGCGGTGTGGTCGGCCGAACGGTTCCGGCTGGACGGACGCATCACGCTGTGGGCGGAACGGATAGCGTCGGTCGATCTGGCCGGCGAGGTGACGTGGTTTTCCGGGGCGGCGGGGCGCAACGTGACGCGGCCGCGCGCCCTGCTGGTGTTGCACATGTTCAACCACCAGACCCATCACCGCGGCCAGATCCACGCGATGCTGACACAGGCGGGAGTGGGGGCGCCGGTGTCGGACCTGTTCCTGATGCCGGAATGATCGGGTCGCGAACCAATCAAGAATGACGACAAAAATCAGGGGAGACAGGAATGTTCAAGGCATTGGTGATGGACAAGGGCGCGGATGGCGTGGCCACGGCGACGCTGCGCGATCTGACCGAGGCTGACCTGCCTGCGGGAGACGTGACCGTGGCGGTGGACTTTTCCACGGTCAATTACAAGGACGGGCTGTGCTTGTCCGGAAATGGCGGCGGGCTGGTGCGGAATTATCCGCATGTGCCGGGCATCGACTTTGCTGGCACGGTTACCGCATCCGACGATGCGCGCTATGCCCCCGGCGACAAGGTCGTGCTGACCGGTTGGCGCGTGGGCGAGGTGCACTGGGGCGGCTATGCCCAGATGGCGCGGGTAAAGGCCGACTGGCTGGTGCCGCTGCCTGCCGGTCTGACGTCGCGCGCGGCGATGGCGGTGGGCACGGCGGGGTTGACC
>JBGSJU010000568.1:0-2337 GCA_041741655.1 Rhodobacterales bacterium | reverse complement strand
GCCGCGCCCCACAGACCCATCCGTGTGCCTTCGCGGGCATCGCGGCCTGCGCCCGCCAGCGCCATCATCGACCCGATGGCCGCGACCGCGAACATGCCGTTGAAGAACCCCAGCGTGACGACCATCGGCACGAAAGGCAGGTCAACCCCCTGCCCCGCCAGCATGATCGCCAATAGCGCGAACGCCGATCCGGCGCAGCCCAATGTGACCCACATCCGCAGCGACCCCAAGCGGAACCCGGTCGCAAGCACGCCGACCAGCGCCATGCCGACGAACACGCCGCCATTCTGCGCCCCCGAAAGCTGTGTGGACTGGCCCGGCGTGAACCCGAAAACCAGACCGGCGTAAGGTTCAAGGATCAGTTCCTGCATGAAGTAGGCGGTCATCGACAACAGCACGAACAGGGTGAAATGCCGCACGCGGGGTTCGGCCCAGACTTCGGCGATGCCGTTACGGAACGGCATCGGCGCCGGTTCGCGTCGGGCGGTCACCCGCGCCTCGATGCCCCAGATCGCCAGCGTGGTCACAACCATCACGGCGGTGACAACGATGCCGACGACCAGCAAAAGTCGCGCGGGCGTATAGGGATCCAGATAATGCCCGACAGTGCCGGCGGTGGCCGCGATGCCGAAAATCATCATCAGCCACGTGATCGTCGCCGCCGCCGCGCGCCGCTGCTGCGCGGTTGCTGTCGCCAGCAGCGCCAGCAAGGATGTGCCCGACGCGCCAACGCCGATGCCGATCAGTGCATAGGCGACAACCGACAGCACCAACGCGCCCGTCCGGGCCTGCGGCATCCACACGACGGCAAGCGTGGCCAGCGCCGCACCGAGGCCCAGCACAGCCATGCCGCCGATGATGAACATGGTGCGGTTGCCGCGCGTATCGGACCGGAAGCCCCAGTTCGGCCGGGTGATCTGGATGCCGTAATGCAGCGCCACCAGCAGGCCCGGCACCACGGCGGGCAGCGCCAGTTCCACCACCATCAACCGGTTCAGCGTCGAGGTCATCAGCACCACGATGGCCCCCAGACACAATTGCACCAGCCCCAGCCGCACGATCTGGACCCAAGACAGGCTGGCAAAGGGGGTCATGCCATCCCCCGCAGCGCAAAGGCCGAAATCATCATGCCCGACACATACAGCACGATGCCGGTGCCGTTGTACCACGGCGCCTTGCCCTTGGGGTCGCGCATCAGGACACGCATCGCGGCGAATTGTGCCAGCAGCACCGCCGTCACACCCGCCGCATGCCACGGCTGGCCCCAGATCACCAATAGGGCGATCACCAGCATCTGCGCCATCGCCATCACCGTGCAGGCGATGCGTGCGGCCACTTCCGGGCCCAGCACCACCGGCAGCGACCGCACGCCATGCAGGCGATCACCTTCGAGTGCCTTGAAATCGTTCAATGTCATGATGCCATGCGCGCCAAGTGCATACAGCCCCGCAATCGCCACGGTCTGAAACGATGGCGCGCCGTTCAGCAGCACGGCCGCACCGGTGAACCATGGCAACCCTTCATAGGACAGGCCCACCAGCCCCGGCCCCCACCAGCCCGACCGTTTCAGCCGCACCGGTTCGGCGGAATAGGCCCAAGCCGCCAGCACGCCGAACACCGTCGCGCCAAAGCCCCATGGTCCCAAAAGCCAGCCGACAGCCAGCGACAGCACCGTCATCGCCAGCGCGATCCACAACCCCCAGCGACCCGGGATGCGGCCCGACGGGATCGGGCGGTGCGGTTCGTTCACCGCGTCCTCATGGCGGTCGCACCAGTCGTTTGCGGCCTGGCTCATGCCGCAGACGATCGGCCCGGCCAGCACCATGCCAAGGATCACCATGCCCCAATTGCCGGCCAGCGGCACACCCGCCGATACTGACCCGCACAGGTAGGCCCAGATCGGCGGAAACCAGGTGATCGGCTTGATGAGGGTTAGCATCGCCCGGGGCTCGGGCAACGTACGTGGGACGGGATATGTGTTGTCGAGGGCGCTCATGTGTCAATTAAATCTGACAGTTTCCTGTCTGACAAGGCTTACATTGCGGCCGCGTGTCAGATTTGATGCGGGATCAGTTCGAACCGGCAGGCCGCATCGCCGCAGGCGCAGCAATGGGTTTCGCGCACACGGACGTCGCGCCAGACAAGTCGCGCGAAAAGCCGTTCGAAAACAGCCGCATGCCAGACGCATTGCGGCGTCGTGCCATGCCAGCCCGCCACCAGCGGATTGGCGGTGATGCCAAAGGTCAGCGGTGCCTGCGACACGATCGCAAAGGCCCCGGTGCCCGCGAAGGTCCAGGCTTGGCCCGCGATGGCGCGCGACAGGAGGCGCGCGCCGAC
>JBGSJU010000567.1:0-2409 GCA_041741655.1 Rhodobacterales bacterium | reverse complement strand
CAGCGGCGATGGCCCCAGTTCCAGCAGACGCCCGGTCTGGCGTTCGCGCAGGATGCGGTCGATGGCGCGGATCAACGCCTCGGCGCGGGCATGCGCGACTTCGGCGGCGCGTACCGGGGCCGAAAGGGTATTCAACCGGTCGGACAAGGCCGCGCGCTGCGTGGCCAGTTCCACAGCCTCGGTCGCCCCGTCAACCGGAGCCGGCCCCAGAGCCGCAATCTGTTCGCGCAAGGACGCGATCAGATCATCGTTCTGGCCCATGGCGCTGGCGAACCGGGCCCGCCAGTCGGCGATCTGCTGGCGCAGCACCAAGAACGCCTCGCTGGACGCGCGCTGCACCGAAATGGCTTCTTCGGCGCGGGCGACAATGCTTTCCCAGACCGCGTAGTCGGCCGCATTCAGCACACCATCCACCGACGCAACCGGGGCCACTGGGGCTTCGGCCGGGGCTGCGGGCACCGGCACCGCGGTGTCCTGTGCCGCTGCCGGCCATGCCAGCATCAGCCCCACGATCAGCACCAGAGGCAACGCCAAGCATCGCGCCACCACGTATCGCGCCACCACGTGTCGCAACGCCAGATATCGCAAGCTGCGGCTCACGCCTCGAACACCTGCGGCACCGGAGCGGCGGGGGCGTCCAGCCAGCCGGGCACCGGCAGGCCCTTGTCGCGCAGGAAGGCCGGGTTGAACAGTTTCGACTGATAGCGCGTGCCATAGTCGCACAGGATGGTGACGATGCGATGGCCCGGCCCCATCTCGCGCGCCATCCGCATCGCGCCCGCAACATTGATACCGGATGACCCGCCAAGGCACAGACCTTCCTCGGCCAACAGGTCAAAGACGATCGGCAGCGCCTCGGCATCGGGGATCTGATAGCTGAAATCCGGGGTGAAGCCTTCAAGGTTGGCGGTGATGCGGCCCTGCCCGATGCCTTCGGTGATCGACCCGCCTTCGGCCTTCAATTCCCCGGTGGTGTAGAAACTGTGTAGCGCCGCGCCCATCGGGTCGGCCAGCCCGATCTTGACGCCCTTGGGTTGCAGCGCCATCGCGACGCCGGCCAGCGTACCACCGGACCCGACCGCGCAGATGAACCCGTCAACCGTGCCGCCGGTCTGGTTCCAGATTTCCGGCCCGGTGGTTTCGATATGGGCCTGCCGGTTGGCCACGTTGTCGAACTGGTTGGCCCAGATCGCGCCGCCGGGTTCCGTTTTGGCAAGCGCGGCAGCCAATCGCCCCGAATAACGGACGTAATTGTTGGGATTTTTATAGGGCGCTGCCGGCACTTCGACCAATGTCGCCCCCGCCAGCCGCAGCATGTCCTTCTTTTCCTGACTTTGCGTGTCAGGGATGACGATCACGCTGCGAAACCCCATCGACGCGCCCACCAGCGCCAGCCCGATGCCGGTATTGCCCGCCGTGCCTTCGACAATCGTGCCGCCGGGCTGCAACAGCCCCTTTGCCACCGCATCGCGGATGATGAATAGCGCCGCGCGGTCCTTCACCGACTGGCCGGGGTTCATGAATTCGGCCTTGCCCCAGATCTCGCAGCCGGTCAGGTCGGACGCCTTGCGCAACCGGATCAGGGGGGTGTTGCCGATAGCCTCGGACAGGTCGCGTGCGCTGTGCATGTGGGGTCCTTTCGCTGGTGGGCCAAGGTGTATGCGGCGAGGTCCCGAAACTCAAGCCGCGCCCGCATGGTCAGGCCGCGTTGCGTAAGGCATCGCGGTGTCGCGCCAGCCAGTGCCCCATCACCTGCAACGGCACCACATTCAGACGCCCGCCGTCCAGCAGGTCGAGAAACGTGGCAAATGGCAGGACATGCGACCGGATATTCTCGGCCTCGGCCACCAGCCCGCCAACGCCGGCCGCGGTTTCCGGCAGGTCACACGGCGCACAGAACATGTGGAAATGGTTGGTTGAATCGCCGGGACTGGAATAGCCGGCGCCGATCGGGATCAGGCGGTCGAGATGCAGGTTCGCCTCTTCCTGTGCCTCGCGGCGCGCGGTGGTCTCGGGCGTTTCCCCGCCATCGATGATGCCCGCGATCGGTTCAGGACACCACGGGAACGCATCGCCCCGCGCATAGGGGCCGGACCGGAACTGTTCCACCAGCAGCACCGTGTCGCGCTGCGGATCATAGGGCAACACCAGCGCGGCATCTGCCGACAGGAACACGCCGCGTTCGATCCGGGCGCTGTGACTCCCGTCGAACTGGCGGATGCGCAGGTCGTATTCCTCGACGGCGAAAAAGCCCTGATAAGGGCGGCGGCTGGCCAGTTGCGTAACATCGTCGCGCGTCAGCCCCGAAAGGCTGCGATCCGCAGCCTGTGCCGCGACCAGCCGCGCCTGCGCGCGGCTTTCGATCATCCGCCACATCCGGGCCAGTTGGTCGGCCGTGATGCGGCCAAA
>JBGSJU010000566.1:0-4246 GCA_041741655.1 Rhodobacterales bacterium | reverse complement strand
GCGATGGATCAGGCCGGCATCGTGGCCGAAGTGCGCGAGTCCGGCCTGCGCGGACGCGGCGGGGCGGGTTTTCCGACGGGGATCAAATGGGACACCGTCCGCACCGCGCCGGGGCCACAGAAATACATCGTCTGCAACGCGGATGAGGGCGACAGCGGCACCTTCGCCGACCGCATGCTGATGGAAGGCGACCCGTTCTGCCTGATCGAAGGCATGGTGATTGCGGGGCTGGCGACCGGGGCGACGAAGGGGTTCGTCTATATCCGGTCCGAATATCCCGATGCAATCGAGGTGATGTCGGAGGCCATGCGGATCGCGCATGCGGCGGGCATCATCGGCGCGTCCGTGCTGGGGCATGGACCGGCCTTTGATCTGGAAATCCGCATCGGGGCGGGGGCCTATGTCTGTGGCGAGGAAACCTCGTTGCTGAACTCGCTGGAAGGCAAGCGCGGCATCGTGCGGGCCAAGCCGCCCCTACCCGCGCTGGAGGGGCTGTGGGGCCGTCCCACCGTGGTCAACAACGTGCTTTCGCTGGCGACCGTGCCAGTGATCCTTGAAAATGGCGCGGCGTTTTATGCCGGGTTCGGCCTTGGCCGGTCGCGTGGCACCATGCCGTTGCAGATCGCGGGCAACGTGGCGCGCGGCGGGCTGTTCGAGACCGCCTTTGGTCTGCCGTTGGGCGAGATCATCCATGACATCGCGGGCGGCACGGCCACCGGGCGGCCCGTCAAGGCGGTGCAGGTCGGCGGGCCACTGGGGGCCTACCTGCCGCCCGCGCAATTCGACACGCTGATTGGCTACGAGGAGTTCGACCGCGCCGGTGCACTGATCGGCCATGCGGGGATCGTGGTGCATGATGATCGCGCAGATATGCTGACCCTCGCGCGGTTCGCCATGGAATTCTGCGCAGTGGAAAGTTGTGGCAAATGCACCCCCTGCCGCATCGGCGCGGTGCGGGGCGTGGAAACCATCGACCGCATCGCGGGCGGGGACAGCGCCGCGATCCCGCTGCTGACCGACCTGTGCGAGACGATGAAGGACGGCTCGCTCTGCGCGCTGGGCGGGTTCACGCCCTATCCGGTCATGTCCGCGCTGACCCATTTCCCCGACGATTTCGCCCCCGTCCGAAAGGCCGCCGAATGAGCGACAAGGTCAAAGGTCCAGCGTCCTATTTCCCGTCGATCGAGAAGACCTACGGCCAGCCCGTGCAGCATTGGCTGGACCTGATCGCACCGCTGGCCGACCAGCCGCACATGCAGATCGTCGCCGTCCTGAAGAACACACACGGCTTAGGCCATGGCCATGCCAATGCGCTGGTGGCTTACGCCTTGGCAGAATCGAAAGGTGCCGCAACATGAAGGACTTCCGCCTGCCGTCTGACGCCTTGCCCGACACCGATTTCGGCACCCCTGCTGCGCATGGGGCGCCTGTCACGCTGACCGTGGATGGCGTGGCCGTCACCGTGCCCGGTGGGACGTCGGTGATGCGGGCGGCGGCCTTGGCGGGGATCACGGTGCCGAAACTGTGTGCTTCGGACAACCTGAACGCTTTCGGGTCCTGCCGGTTGTGCGTGGTGGAAATCGAGGGGCGGCGCGGCACGCCCGCATCCTGCACCACGCCGGTGGCAGAGGGCATGGTGGTGCGCACACAATCAGCCAAGGTGCAGAAACTGCGCCGCGGCGTGATGGAACTGTATATCTCGGATCACCCGCTGGATTGCCTGACCTGTTCGGCAAACGGTGATTGCGAATTGCAGGACATGGCGGGCATGGTCGGCTTGCGCGATGTGCGTTACGCGCCGGGCGACAACCATTTCCAGACAAGGACCGGCGACCAACCCAATGCGCGCTACATCCCAAAGGATGAAACCAACCCCTATTTCACCTATGACCCCGCGAAATGCATCGTTTGCTCACGCTGCGTGCGCGCCTGTGAAGAGGTGCAGGGCACTTTTGCCCTGTCCATCGAAGGCCGCGGGTTTGACAGCCGGGTCAAGGCGGGCGGCCAGAGCGATACTTTCCTGACCTCGGATTGCGTGTCCTGCGGCGCCTGCGTGCAGGCCTGCCCCACCGGCACCTTGCAGGAAAAATCCGTGGCGGATCTGGGCACGCCCACCCGGTCGGTCATCACCACCTGCGCCTATTGCGGCGTGGGCTGCAACTTCAAGGCGGAACTTAACGGCGATCAACTGGTGCGCATGGTGCCGTGGAAACACGGCGCGGCCAATCGCGGCCATAGCTGCGTCAAAGGCCGGTTCGCCTATGGCTATGCCACGCATCAGGACCGCATCCTGCGGCCGATGATCCGCGAGGCGATCACCGATCCGTGGCAGGAGGTGTCATGGGACGAGGCGATCACATTCGCCGCCGGACGGATGCGCGGCTTGCAGGCGAAATACGGCCAGAAGTCCATCGGTGTCATCACCTCGTCACGCTGCACCAATGAAGAAACCTATCTGGTGCAGAAACTGGCCCGTGCAGTCTTTGGGAACAACAACACCGACACCTGTGCGCGCGTCTGCCATTCGCCCACCGGCTATGGGCTGGGTCAGGCGTTCGGCACATCGGCGGGCACGCAGGATTTCGATTCTGTGGAACACAGCGATGTCGTGCTGGTGATCGGCGCGAACCCCACCGATGGGCATCCGGTGTTCGCATCACGGCTGAAGAAACGCCTGCGCGCGGGGGCAAAACTGATCGTGGTCGATCCGCGCCGCATCGATCTGGTCCGGTCCGCGCATGTCGAGGCCGCGCATCACCTGCCGCTGCGGCCCGGCACCAATGTTGCCGCGGTGTCCGCCATGGCGCATGTCATCGTGACCGAAGGGCTGATGGATCAGGCGTTCATCCGTGAACGGTGCGACTGGGACGAGTTTCAGCATTACGCCGAATTCATCGCCAACCCCCGCCATGCGCCCGAGGCGGTGGAACTGCTGACCGGTGTTCCTGCCGCTGATTTGCGCGCCGCCGCGCGGCTTTTCGCGACGGGCGGTAATGGCGCGATCTATTACGGGCTGGGCGTGACCGAACACAGCCAGGGCACGACGACGGTGATGGCGATTGCGAACCTTGCCATGCTGACCGGCAATATCGGGCGGCCCGGTGTGGGGGTGAACCCGCTGCGCGGCCAGAACAATGTGCAGGGATCTTGCGACATGGGGTCGTTCCCGCATGAACTGCCGGGCTATCGCCATGTCAAACACGCCGATGCCCGCGCAACATTCGAGGCCGTATGGGGGGTGCAGATCGACGCAGAGCCCGGCCTGCGCATCCCCAACATGCTGGATGCCGCCGTTGATGGCACCTTCAAAGGGCTGTATTGTCAGGGCGAGGATATCCTGCAATCCGACCCGGATACCAGACATGTCGCCGCCGGCCTTGCTGCCATGGACTGCGTCATCGTGCATGACCTGTTCCTGAACGAAACCGCGAATTACGCGCATGTCTTTCTGCCCGGATCAACGTTTCTGGAAAAGGACGGTACCTTCACCAACGCCGAACGTCGCATCAACCGGGTGCGCCGGGTTATGGCGCCGCGCAACGGCTATGCGGATTGGGAGATCACACAGATGCTGGCCAATGCGATGGGCGGCAATTGGGCCTATGTCCATCCGTCTGAAATCATGGATGAAATCGCCGCCACCACGCCAAGCTTCGCCGGCGTCAGCTATGATGTGCTTGACGCCAAGGGGTCCGTGCAATGGCCCTGCAACGATACGGTGCCGGATGGAACGCCTTTGATGCATGTCGATGGCTTTGTGCGCGGCAAGGGGCGGTTCATCGTGACGGAATATGTCGCGACCGAGGAAAAGACCGGCGCTCGGTTCCCGCTGTTGCTGACCACCGGGCGTATCCTGTCGCAGTATAATGTGGGCGCGCAGACGCGGCGCACCGCGAATGTGGTCTGGCATGAACAGGATGTGCTGGAAATCCACCCCCATGACGCCGAGGTGCGCGGCCTGAAGGATGGCGATTGGGTGCGGTTGGCGTCGCGGGCGGGCGAAACCGCGCTGCGCGCGCATGTCACCGACCGCGTCAGCCCCGGCGTGGTCTATACCACCTTCCACCACCCCGAAAGCCAGGCGAATGTCATCACCACCGACTATTCCGACTGGGCAACCAACTGTCCGGAATACAAGGTGACAGCCGTGCAGGTCAGCCTGTCGAACGGCCCGTCGGAGTGGCAGGCGGATTACGCCGCACATGCTGCCGCGGCGCGACGCATCCTGCCGGCGGCGGAATGACGG